>JAYPCO010000006.1:13740-18657 GCA_038124765.1 Alphaproteobacteria bacterium
AGAAAATCAAAAATATTAGTGTTTAACGGATGCTATCACGGCGCTGTGGATGATACACTTGTAGAACTTAAAAAGAATAAAACGGTAAATGCTCAGGGCTTAACTGGACAGGTCTATGATTTGTCTAAAGGCACAGTGGTAGCTGAATTTAATAATTTACAGCAAGTCGAAAGTCTTTTTAAAAAGAATAATATCGCTGCTGTTTTAACAGAACCGGTATTAACCAACTGTTGTATGGTTTTGCCCGATAAAAACTTTTTAGAAGAATTAATTAAACTTACTCATCGATATAATGCCTTTTTTATTTTAGATGAAACACACACAATTTCTTCTGGCTACGGTGGTTATGGCAGACAACACAAACTTAAACCCGATTTACTTGTAATTGGCAAATGTATTGCCAGTGGGATTACATCTGCTGTTTGGGGCATGAATGATCGTTTTTCGAAACTTTATTCAAACTATTTAAGATCTAAAAAAGAAGGTAGGTCAGGTATAGGTACAACTTTAAGTGCCAATCCAATTCAATTTGCTTCACTCAATGCCACTTTAACTAAAGTAATTACAAAAAATAATTATAAAAAAATGGAACAAGGTGCCAAAAAACTGGAAATAGGATTAAATAAGATTATTCGAAAAAATAAATTAGACTGGCATGTTGTAAGAGTAGGGGCTAGGGTAGAGTTTATTTGCTCACCTGGACCTTTAAAAAATGGTACGGAAGCATTAAAAGCACATAAACCCAAATTAGAAAGGGCAATACATTTGGGATTAATGAATCGAGGTACTTTAATTGCACCATTTCACAATATGATGTTAATTAGTCCTGTAACTTATGATAAACAAATAAATAAACTTATTAAAAACTTTGATGCAATATTACAAAATTTAATTTAATCGTTACATGAAATCTAAACATTCTCATTTTGCCTCCCTAAAAGAAGCTCAAAAGTTTCTTAAAGCCAATCCTAAAGTAAAATCATTTGATATTTTAATGCATGATGCCAATACTGTTGGGAGAGGAAAGATTATTAGAAGACACGAACTACTTGCCCTCTATAAATCAGGAAGAAAACTACCGCTTTCCACGTTGGGAATGGATATAACTGGTGAAGATGTACCTGAGACAGGTCTTGTTTTAAACGAAGGTGATATGGATATATTCGCCTATCCAATTCCCAATTCTCTTATCTTGATTCATAAATCCAACCCTCCAAGAGGAGAGGTGATGATGTCGATGCATGATAAGTTTAAAAAACCGATTTTAACAGACCCCCGGAACATTCTTGAAGATAAAATTTTAGAATTACAAAAGAAAGGTATTTATGCCAAAGGAGCTTTTGAACTAGAATTTTTTTTAGTTTCTAATGAACCAGATCAATATGGAAAATTACAACCGGCAAAATCTATAGTGGGTAAGAAAAAAGGATCGCGTCTTCGCACCGATGTTTATTCAGTCGATCACCTGCACGGCATGATGCCTTTGTTTGATGATGTGTATGAAGCGGCACATCAAGCGGGCATTCAAGCAGAAACAGTTATCTCTGAGTATGCACCGGGTCAATTTGAACTAACACTTAATTATCAAGACTCTCTTTTAAAAGCGGCTGATGATATTTTGCGATTAAAAAGAATACTTCGAACACAAGCTAGAAATTACGGACTAACAGCATGTTTTATGCCCAAGCCAATTGAAAACGTCTCCGGTTCTGGAATGCATTTTCATATCTCTTTATTTGATAAAAAAGGCAAAAACATGTTTGCAGAAAACAAAAAAGATAAATTCAATCCTAATTTACTGCATGCCATTGGAGGATTAAAAAATACTATGGCTGATTCCATGTTGGTGTTTGCCCCAAATGCTAACAGTTGGAGGAGATTTTTAGTGGGCTCCTATGCACCCATTACTCCTAATTGGGGATTTGATAATCGTTCGGTAGCGTTTCGAATACCTTCAGGTAGCCTTAAAAGTAGAAGAATAGAGCACCGTGTGTCTGGCGTAGATGCTAATCCTTATTTAGTTGCTCTAACGGTATTGTCTTCAATTGAACTAGGTTTAAAAGAAAAATTAGATCCCGGCCCGCAAAGTTTTGGCAATGCCTATGAACAAAAATTTGAAAAAATAAAAAATATGCCAGATGATTGGAATTCTGCGATCAAAGTTGCAAAGAAATCCTCTTTTTTGAAAAACACACTTGGTTCAGATTTTCATAAGGCTTTTATTGCTATTAAAAAAATGGAATATAAAAAAGTAATGCAAACCGTCTCAGAGTTAGATTTAGAATTATACCTAAACGCTATTTAAATTATTCCCCTAAAAGATTTACAATTAAAACCCCTGAAATAATCAATCCTAAACCAAAAATTGTCCAAGCATTGGGAATTTGATTAAATCGAAATATTCCTATAGCTGATGTTGCAATAATACACAAACCGGCAAAAGATGCGTAGGTAATCCCTACGGGAATAGATTTCATAACCTGCGATAAGGAATACATACATAAAACAATTGTAATCATACTTAAAAGCGAAGGAATTAGTTGAGTAAATCCATTAGCGCTTTTTGCAAAACCGTTAGAAAGACTTCCTAGCACGACAGCTATAACGAGGATGCCATAAGCCCAAAAATTTGACATTTATTAGTTAATATCTGGGACAGCTATTTTAAGTTCATAGCTAGGGTCTTTTGCTTGTTTAAAAATGGTAGGAATGATTTCTGAATATGCGTCCCACAGGCCTTTCTTGGCTGGGGGCATTTGATCTTTGATTAATTCATGTAGTTTTGGAAGATTATGGGAAGGGATAGTTGGGAACATATGATGCTCAATGTGATATTCCATTTGCCAATATAAAAAGCTAAAAACGGGATTTAAATGCATAGTTCGAGTGCTGTAACGATGATCTTTTATATTGTCTTTCAAACCCGTATGTTGAGTTAATCCAAACAAACGTCGAAGTTGCAAACCGTAGTAGTTAGGTAATACGAAGTATAATACTGGCAACCAAGATTGGGTAATGACAGAAATAATTATCACCGCAATCCAGATACCCACATGCAATCTAGATGAATTAATACATTTTTGATGTTCTCTCTCGGGTATGACTTGTTTCATTACTTCGGTTTTTATACCCAAGGCATGAAGAATGGTTTCGTATTGAGTAGTTTTTTTAAAATAGAAAAAATCAAAAAAAGGAATGAATAAAGAAAAGAAATAAAATAAGTCAGCCGGTTTTCGAATAGCAATTTCAAAATCTAATGGATCATCGAAGTATGTATGTCCGTGATGTCTAAAATGAGACCATCTCCAACGAACCGGCTCAAATCCAGTCATAAAACTTCCAATTTGATAGAAAAAGTTATTCCAGAAATTAGATTTAAAAGCTGTTTTATGCCCTGTCTCGTGCCAAATAGGATCGGCACAGTTCCAAATATTTCCATAAATAAAAAAAAATAGTACCGTCCACCATGTGCCCCAAGTTAAATAAGCGAGGTAACCAAAAAAAATCAAGGAGCCAAAAAAAATAAACATATGTTTAAAGCCTTGATAGTCAGATCGTTGTAAAAGTTTTACAAATTCTTCCTTATCGACTTTACAATGAAACCATTTATTTAAATCAACTTCCATACCCTCACTGTACCATAAATTGAAGCTTTGTTAATTTGAGAAGTTAGTTAAATGCTAAAATTGCCCCAGATAATATAAGCACTAAGGATAACCTATTAATAGAAACTATTCTTTTGACTAACTCCGTGTTGGGAGGTTGTTGATTTTTAAAAGAATTGTTTAAATGGAAGTTTATGTAAGCCACACCTAACAACAAAACTGTGGCGCCAAATAATTTCATGTGAAAAGGCCACCCAAGATTAAAAGAACCGTAAATAGAATAAACCATAATTAAGCCTGTTACCCATATGGCTACAATTGAGATAAGAGCCAATTTTACAAGTACTCTAAATGCTTTGGCTAAATGAGGTTCCGGAATTTTACCTTCTTTTTGATAAATTGATTGTATAACTCCATTACCGATACCAGCACCTCCTGCGATAAAGAGGGCTAAATAATGAATAAACTTACATATAAAAATAACCATGAAAGAAACCCTATCATGAATTTCTTTTTTTGGGGTAAATTATATCATGAGTTTTAACTCTCTTAAAAAGCCCGTAAAATCTATTCCGTTCGATTGGTATTATTCTTCATCTATTTATCAAAAAGAAATTTCAAAAATTTTTCTAAATGAATGGCTATACGTTTGTCATATTGATTCGATTAAATCTAATCATTTCAGAACACTTCAAGTGGATCAAAAAAATATTATTTTAATAAAAAATAAAAATAACCAATTATCTGTTTATTATAATTCCTGCATTCATCGCGGATCCCAACTTTTTGAATCTTCTGAAGGGGCATTAAAAACTCCTACGATTATTTGTCCATATCACCAATGGTCTTATAGCATCAAAGATGGTTCGCTTTTAAACACAACCTCTATAAATATCCAATCCTTTAATAAAAAAAAATATTCTTTAAAAAAAGTAAACTTTTTTATATGGAAGGGTTTAATTTTTATCAATTTTGATTCAAAAGCTAAATTTAAATTAAATAAAGTATTTCAATATAATGACCCTGCTATAGAAAAATTAAATCTAGAGAAATTTGTAATCGGTCATGTTTGGAAAAAAACTGTTAGTTGTAATTGGAAAATTTATTGGGAAAATTATAGCGAATGTCTGCATTGTCCCAATATTCACCCGGAATTATCTGAACTGGTTCCTTTATATCAAAGAAGATTAGTTGATATTAAAGATCACCCGCAATGGCAAATCTTAAAAGATCAAAATTTAAATGAGAAATATCAAGGGGGGCTCAAAAAAGGCTCTGAAACTTGGTCCTATGATGGAAGCGCACAAGGTTG
>JAYPCO010000006.1:18757-44557 GCA_038124765.1 Alphaproteobacteria bacterium
ATGGACATATGGTAAGTCCATTCTTTTATACACATACTGGCTCTTGCCAGTTAGTCTCTTTAAAAGAGACAATATTTTTTAAGTTAATAATTTAACTTAAGTACTTTGGTGGTTTCATCTTTGTAACCTCCGCCTTATTACCTATCCTTTAGGTGAATCTAACTTATCACATTCTTAAAAATATTTCGATAATAAAAAATTTTTTTTGTGGAAAATTTTATTTTTTACAATTTTCTTGATTCCAAAAAGTATTTACTTTTGGCATAACAAAAGGCAGCTTCGCTATTACTAACGGTCCAAATTTTTCAATGTCTCCAGTGGCAAGTACATAGTTTCCTTTATTTTTTTTGTTATAAATTTTGATTAGATAATTACCTGCATTGAAAGTAGTTGTGCTTGAAAATTCTGCTCCATATTCAGGTCCAATCCAGTACCATTTTTTTCCATAGGGTTCATACCATTCCCACCATTCAAAATTTTCACCATCCATTTCTGCTATTAGTTTTTCTTGATTGTTAATAATTTGGTAAATTGAATAAGAAAATTTTGTAAATTGATTGCAATTATCTATTTTGGGAACCGTAATACCTGCATAAAATTTAAAATCAATGTCAGACTCAATTCGATAGTAATGTGGTTTTCCTGAAAGGGTCGCATATATAGCCTTTGATACTTCTGGTTTTTTAATTAGATAGGATTCTGCAGGGGAGTTAGGATTTTGGTCTTGAAACACAGGTTGATGAGCCATAAGACAGAGGGGGAAAAAGACTACTAGTAAATATACTTTAAACCTCATAATTCTTTATACACCAAGGTTTTAAGGATAGATCTGAGGCGATAATAGCCTTTTAAAAAAGTCGATTTTTGTTATAAATCCTTCTATTCATGAATTTTGAACAAGCTAGATCTAATATGGTCCTTAATCAATTAAGGGCAAACAGAATTAGTAACCCTAATTTAATTGATCAAATTGAAAATTTTCCAAGAGAGGCACTTTATCCTAAAAGCCAGCAACACCTTGCATACTCTGATCGTATAATTACTCTTGATGATGGTCGTTTTATTTTACCACCCTTGACTTCTTTTCATTTAGTGCAGGCACTTGGCATGATCGATAATACAAAAATATTAGAAGTTGGATCTGGTTTTGGCACTACCACATCTATTTTATCAAAATTTACTCAAAAAATAGATTGTATTGAAACCTCTAAAGATATGATTGCTTCCTTTCAAGACAGTTTAAAAAATAATTTATTTCAGGCTAATTTACTTAAAAATACCATTGAAGATTTTTTTGGTAATAAAAAAATAGAATTAAAAAAATACGATCGTATTTTAATTAACGGATCTATTGATAAAGAACCTTTTGAGATCCTCGAAAAGGCTCCAAATGGTATGGTGTTGGTATGTATTGTAGATAATGCTGAGTATAAACATAAAATTATGAAATACGTAAAAGTTGATAATAATACTACCCGTTTTATTGTTGATGAGGCTTCCTCGGCATATATTTTTAAATATATAACTAAACAACCTTTCGTTTTTTAATTTAATGGACGAGTTCCAGAATAAACGTCAATACGAAGATGAAATATACAATCTTTGGTTAAATAAAAATTGTTTTCAACCTTCTTATAATTTTAAAAAAAACTTTTCAATTTGTATTCCTCCACCCAATGTGACGGGTTCGTTGCATATGGGTCACGCCTTAAATAATACCATTCAAGATATTCTAGTTCGTTATCATCGTATGAATGGCTATAACACTTTATGGCAACCCGGCACTGATCATGCAGGTATTGCTACCCAAATGGTTGTCGAAAGAAATTTGAGTGAAAAAAATATTTTTCGCAAAGACTTAACCAGAGAAGAGTTCATTGAAAAAGTATGGGAGTGGAAAGAGTATTCTGGTTCAACAATTATTAATCAACTAAAAAGATTAGGCAGTTCTTGTGACTGGTCTCGAGAACGTTTTACCATGGATGAGGGTTTGTCGGCTGCTGTTCGTAAGGTTTTCGTCTCTCTTTATAAAGAAGGTCTTATTTATAAAGATCAGGCTTTAGTTAATTGGGATACAAAATTTAGAACTGCGATATCAGATTTAGAAGTTGTTCAAACGGATGTTTCAACTCAGTTATATTATATTAAATACCCAGCTTCGGATGGAACATTTATCACTGTAGCCACAATTCGACCGGAGACCATCTTTGGAGATATGGCTGTTGCTGTTAATCCGGAAGATGAAAGATATAAAAATTTAAATTTAACTTTTACCATTCCTTTAACCGATAGATCCATTCCCTTAATTTATGATGAATATTCTGATCCAGAAAAGGGTAGTGGTGCAGTTAAAATTACACCTGCCCATGATTTTAATGATTTTGAAGTGGGGAAAAGACATAACTTAGAATTACTAAACATCCTTAACGAGGATGGCACTTTAAATGATAAATGTCCGAAAGAATTCCAAGGGCTTGATCGCCTCGATGCTAGAAAAAAAGTTGTTCAAATTTTAAAAGACCAAAACCTCATTGAAAAAATTGAAGATTATAAAACAACTATACCCTATGGAGACCGATCTAATACAGTAGTCGAACCTTATTTAACTCATCAATGGTTTTGTAATGCGGAAGAGTTAGCAAAACAAGCGATGCAAGTGGTGAGAGATAAACAAACAGAATTTTTTCCCTCAAATTGGGAGAAGACTTATTTTCAATGGATGGAAAATATTAGACCTTGGTGTATTTCTCGACAAATATGGTGGGGTCATCAAATACCAGTTTGGTACGGTCCTGATGGAAAAGAATTTTGTGCCGAAACAGAAGAGGAGGCGCGCGCATTAGCAATTGATTATTACAAAGCAGATAAAATTATTTTAAAAAGAGATAAAGACGTATTAGATACCTGGTTCTCATCAGCTTTGTGGCCTTTTTCTACTTTAGGTTGGCCTGATAAAGAAAAAACCTTAGAAAATTTTTATCCTAACTCTGTTCTAGTAACAGGATTTGATATTATTTTCTTTTGGGTTGCGAGAATGATGATGATGGGTAATAAGTTTATGAATCAAACACCTTTTCACACAGTGTATGTGCATGCATTAGTGCGAGATGAAAAGGGACAAAAGATGTCTAAATCTAAAGGTAATGTCATCGATCCCCTAGAGATCATTGATAAATATGGTGCGGATACCTTACGATTTACCTTAACTTCATTAAATACACCTGGAAGAGATGTAAGATTAAGTGAGCAAAGAATTGCAGGATACAGAAACTTTGTGACCAAAATTACCAATGCTTACAAGTACGCAGAGTTTAAAAATATTTATCCTTTTGATCAATACTCTCAACCACAACCTAAACATATTTTTAATCAATGGATAATCAATGAGTTCCAAAATTTATACAAATTAGTTCAAACAAATTATACAAACTACTACTTTCATGAAGTAGCTAACCAATTATATCATTTCACCTGGCATACATTTTGTGATTGGTATATTGAACTTTCAAAAAACTTACTGGACAATGATCAGTATCAACAAGAAACTAAAGAAACATTTAATTTAGTCTTTAATTCCCTTTTACAACTTTTACACCCAGTTATCCCATTTATCACCGAAAAGCTTTGGGCTAAAAATAATTCAACGATTTTAATGCTTCAACAGTGGGAATATCAGGACATTTCCTTTGATGACAAGGATGTTCTAAATGCTCAAAATTTCATAGATTTTATTGAAGAGTACAGATCAATTGAGAAGCTTTTTGAAATTAAAAAGGAGGATAAAGTTCTCTTATTTTCTAATAATGAAAATTTACAAAAGTTATTTCTTGATAACCAGGACACTTTAGAGTTTCTTACTCGTAAACAATTATCACACAGTCCATTATCTAACGGTGTAACTCTTCCTTTTAAAAGTTTTGATTTTATTTTAGAAACAAATCAAATTGATATTAAGAAAATCAAACAAAAATTATCTGACTCCAAGACGGCACTAGAAAAAGAAAAATCAGGTATAGATAGGAATTTAAGTAATGAAAATTTTACTGCACGAGCACCTAAAGAATTGATTGATCAAAATACATCGCGTCAGAAAGCTATTAATTTGGAATTATCTAAAATTGATAGTATATTAAATAATATCTAACTATGGCTGATAAAAATAAACTTCCCAGTAGACATGTCTCAGTAGGCCCTAAAAGTGCTCCGCATCGATCATATTACTATGCGATGGGAATGACAGAAGAAGAGATTAAACAACCTTTTGTGGGTGTGGCGACCACTTGGAATGAAGCAGCGCCATGCAATATTTCTCTTTCTAGACAAGCGCAATCTGCAAAAAGAGGTGTCAAGGACGCGATGGGTACCCCTCGTGAATTCACTACTATTACTGTTACCGATGGAATTGCAATGGGGCATGAGGGAATGAAATCCTCTTTAATAAGTCGAGAAATAATCGCAGACTCTGTTGAGTTAACTGTCCGAGGACATTGTTATGATGCACTAGTGGGTTTAGCGGGATGTGATAAGTCACTTCCAGGTATGATGATGGCCATGGTTCGTTTGAATGTACCATCTGTTTTTATGTACGGAGGATCAATCCTACCTGGAGTTTACAAAGGCAAAGATGTAACAGTCGTGGATGTATTTGAAGCAGTGGGTAAACATTCCAGTGGAACAATGACAGATCAAGAGTTACATGATTTAGAATGTGTTGCTTGCCCATCTGCAGGTTCTTGCGGAGGACAATTCACAGCAAATACAATGGCTTGTGTCTCAGAGACAATTGGATTAGCTTTACCTGGATCAGCAATGACTCCCGCGCCTTACGAAAGTCGTGATAAATATGCCTATGAAAGTGGCAGAGTTGTCATGGATTTAATTGAAAAAAATTTAAAACCTCGAGATATAGTCACCAAACAAGCTTTAATTAATGCCGCCATTGTTGTCTCTGCCTCTGGCGGTTCTACAAATGCAGGTCTACACTTACCTGCAATAGCACACGAAGCAGGTATAGACTTCACCCTTGAAGATGTCACAAAAATTTTTCAATCAACACCTTATATTGGTAACTTAGCCCCTGGCGGAAAGTATGTTGCTAAAGATTTATTTGAAGTAGGAGGGGTACCCGTTTTAATAAAAACTTTAATTGATGGTGGATTGATAGATGGTTCTTGCATCACAGTAACCGGTAAAACACTTGCAGAAAATGTAAAAGATGTTGAACTACCAAAAGATCAAGATGTTATTTATCCTATCTCTAGTCCGATTAGTAAATCAGGTGGTGTGGTTGGTTTAAAGGGCACTCTTGCCCCAGACGGTGCTATTGTCAAAATAGCAGGATTAAAGAAATTACAATTTAAAGGACATGCGATTTGTTTTGATCGTGAAGAGGATGCATTGTCGGCAGTTTTAGAAGGTAAAATTAAACCAGGACATGTTGTGGTTATTCGATATGAAGGACCAAAGGGAGGGCCTGGTATGCGAGAAATGCTTTCAACGACAAGTGCAATTTATGGTCAGGGAATGGGCGAGGAAGTCGCTCTAATTACAGATGGAAGATTTTCTGGCGGTACTAGAGGTTTTTGTATTGGCCATGTCGGGCCAGAGGCTTTTGAAGGAGGCCCGATTGCTTTAATTAAAGATGGTGATGAGATTGAAATTGATGCTGCTCAAAACATTCTTAATTTAAATGTTTCGGAAGAGGAATTAGCTATAAGAAAGAAAAGTTGGAAGCCTAAAGAAACTGATTTTACATCCGGAACGCTTTGGAAGTACGCTCAAACTGTCGGTCCTGCTCACCTTGGTGCCGTTACTCACCCTGGCGGGAAAAAAGAAAAAAGAGTTTATTCAGATATCTAAAATAAGTGAAATGGGACAATGGTCTGAGGGCCTTTCCATTTCTCGATATTTTTTTAAAACATTTACCTTCATTACTTTGCTATACAGGAAGGGAGAGATTAAGAAAAAATCAATTCTTATACCCTCTTGTTTTCCAAATTTATAGGTTTTGTAATCAAAAAAAGTATAGCTCTCACTTTTTGGCTGTAGTTCAAAAACATCAATTAGATCCAAATTTAAATATTTATAAAATTCTTTTCTTGACTGGGGTTGAGCTAGTGCATCTTTTCTATATTTTTTGATATCATGAGCATCGCTGTCTTGAGGTATGACATTAAAATCACCTGTTAAAATAACAGAGTATTTCTCTTTTAGTTTTTTTATATGAGTATGTAGTTTACTCATCCAGTCTAGCTTATTAGTAAATTTTTCAGTATCGATTGGGTTTCCATTTGGAAAATAGCAATTGATTAAAGCTACATTTTTATCTTTTAGCAAAATAGTATTATTTCTAGCTTGAGTGTTGTTTAAATCTTCTAGTTCTACAGTCTCTTCCAGTAAAGCAGGGGATAGTGAAATAGATACTCCATTATAACTTTTTTGCGTTTGAGATATTGTTTGAAAATGAAAATTAGAAAAAAAATTACTTACATAATCCTGGTCTTCAATTTTTAATTCTTGAATACATAAAATATCTGGTTTTTCGTTTGTAATTAGATGTTCGACTAAGGGTTCTCTTGCTCTTAAAGAGTTAACATTCCAACTTATAATTTTCACTTTTAAAGACTAAATGAACTCCCGCATCCACAAGAGCTTTTAGCATTAGGATTAGAAATACTAAAACTTGAACCAATCATCTCATCTTTGTAGTCTAATTCAGCCGCTTCGATGAAAGGAAGCGAATTTTTATCAATAATCACTTTTAAATTACCGAATTCAAAAATTTGATCCTTTTGATCGTTAATTTCACTTTCGCTTTGAAACACATATTGAAAACCAGAACAGCCTCCGCCTTTTACACGAATTCGAAAATAACTTTTATTTTGATTTTCTAAAACTTCTTGAATTTTACTTATGGCTCTATCTGTTATATTAATACTGCTCATATAATGAATAATTTATCAGCTTTGCCTCAGAAATCTATAGGAAGACTTTATCCAGAGCAATCAGACCATCGATCCCCTTATGAAAGAGATCGTGATAGGATTTATCATTCTACTGCCTTTCGTAAATTAAAAGATAAAACGCAAGTTTTTATGTTTGAAAAAGGGGATTATTATCGTAACCGCTTAACACATACTCTTGAAGTCTCCCAAATCGCCAGATCTATTAGTCGTCAATTGCATTTAAACGAAGATTTAGCTGAATGCATTGCTCTTTGTCATGATTTAGGTCATAGCCCCTTTGGTCATGTAGGAGAAGAAATAATCGCTCAGGAGTTAGACTTACAATTTGATCATAATTACCAATCTTTTAGACAAGTGACAGTTTTGGAAAAAAAATACTTTAATTTTGATGGTCTCAATCTTAGTTGGGAGACATTAGACGGTCTTATTAAACATAACGGAATAATTCATAATACTGATCACAATTATAATTTATCTTCAGATTTTATATTTAATTTAAATCAAAACCCATCTTTAGAAGCTCAAATAGCGACTCTATCAGATGACATTGCATATATTGCGCATGACTTTGACGATGGTATTCGTGCAGGAATAATTCACATCGATGCTTTAGCACAGTTGCAGGATAGCGCATTAAACTTCTTAGATTTTAATTTTTTAAAAAACATGGATCCAAAGCTCTCTAGAAATTATATTTCTAGATCTATCGTCAATTACTTAGTATTGGATGTTATTCATGAAACTAAAAAAAATGTTCATAATAATAATATCCAAAACTTTAATGAAATAATCCACTATCCGATTTTTTTAGCCAGTTTTAGCAATAGTGTTAAAGAAAAAGTCTTAGATTTAAAAAAATATCTTTTTGATAATTTCTATACTTCTCGATTTGTCCAAGAAGGAAGAATTAAAGCTGAGAGTATTTTGCTATTTATCATTAGTTATCTGAATGATGATATCGAGAGACTTCCTAAGAGCTGGCAAATAAAAATAGATAGTGAGGAATCAAAAAAACAAACTATAATTGACTATATTTGTGGCATGACAGATCAGTTTGCTATCAAATTTTATAATTCTTATGCTCCTAAAAATTAAAAATAAACTTTCAGAAATAATTTCTTCTGAGGAAATTAGTATAGACGATATAGAAGTTGATATTCTTTATGATGACAAGGGGGACTTTACATCTAATATTGCTTTGAAATTTGCAAAAATATTCAAAAAAAATCCTAGAGATTTTGCAAAGGAAATAATCTCTCAATTCAATCTTGATGAAATAGAAAAAATAGAAATTGCTGGGCCGGGTTTTATTAATTTTTTTATAAAAGATAATGAGTTTTTAAACTTACAGCAAGATAGTCAAAAAACTGAGAGTAATTACGGAAACATAAATGTGGAGTTTGTTTCAGCCAATCCAACAGGACCTTTGCATCTAGCTCACGGTAGAGGGGCAATAGTGGGAGATGTGTTATCAAATTTATTTGAATATTTTGGTCATAAAGTTACTCGCGAGTATTACGTCAATAATACTGGTAACCAAATTAATGAATTTTTATCATCCGTTATTCATTCCATTTCAACTCTATACAATTTAAATCTTTCTTATCAGCAATTTTATAAAGGTGAGTATATCCAAGATATTGCTCAAGATTGTTATTTAAAATTTAAAGATAAGTTTACCCAAAAGACACTTACTACTGATGATGAATTAGAAATTGTTAATTTTGCAATAGACAATTTAGTGAATCAATCAATATCCATTCTTAAAAATGTTGGAATTCATTTTTCAACGATTTCTTATGAGACTGAAATTATGAAAAAAAACTATCTTTCAGAAATAATTAATAATCTATCTAATAAAAAATTAATCAGAGTAGGGCAATTGAATATGCCTAAAGACTATCAGGATACCAAAAAAGATAATGAAATTACCATTTTTAATTCAACGGTATTTGGCGATGATGAAGATAGAGCAATTACTAAAAACGATGGTACCCCAACTTATTTCGCTAACGATATTGCTTATCACGTCGATAAACATAAAAGAGGTTTTTCTAAATTAATCAATATTTGGGGAGCGGATCATCTGGGTTATTTAAAACGACTTTCAGCTGCTTTAACTTCATTATATCCAGAAATTGATTTTTCTGTTGTTTTTTGTCAAATCGTCAATTTAAAAAGAAACAACCAAATTCAGAAACTATCTAAACGAGAGGGCAATATATTCGAACTCAAAGATTTAATCGATGAAATAGGAGTTGATAATTTTAGATATTTTATGTGTTATCGCAAAAACGATACTCATATGGATTTAGATATTGATTTAATAAAAAAAGAAAACAAAGAAAATCCTATCTATTATATTCAATATTCCTATGCAAGAGCACAGTCTGTATTGGACAAAGCAAACAAAATAATAAGCAGCAAAACCCCCATTACGGCAGATGTTAAAAATTTGTATAAAAAATTATTAGAGTGGGACTCAGTTGTTTTTTATGCATACAAAAAAACGGAAGTTCAAATCGTTGCACATTACTTAGAGAGTTTAGCCTCTTTTTTTCATACGCTATGGTCATCGGCTAAAAATAATCCTGCAGTACGTTTCCTCGATGATGATGGAAATATAAATGAGCATTTTCACGCCCTTATAACTAATTACCAAAGCGTACTTAAAAAAGGATTAAATATTTTAGGAATTGAACCTAAATTAAAAATGTGAACAAATTTATATTTATTATTATTGTATCGTTTTTATTGCTATTCCTGTTCTTGGGTTACTTTATCTATGATAATTTTTTTCAGTATATTTTTTTTAATAAATTTTTAGTAATTGAACCCGATAAATTTGATTTTATAAAATGAAAACACCTTTAATTATTTCTATTAAATCCACTAAACTATCTGCAAAAGAAACTTATAATATTTCTAAGCACAAACCTTTTGGGGTAATTTTATTTGCCAGGAATATTAAGACCATTAATCAAGTTGTATCTTTAAATAAATCAATAAAAAAAATTAGCAAACATACATTAATATTTGTAGACCAAGAGGGGGGTATCGTAAATCGTTTTAAAAATTTTAAAGATTTAAAATTTAAAGATAATTATGAATATTACAAAATTTATCTCAAGCATCCATCTCTTGCTCAACAATTAGTTTACTTAAAAAATTTTATTACATCATATTATTTAGTCAAAATGGGTTTTGATAGTAATACTGTTCCAGTATTAGATTTACCTTTAAAAAATACTGCAGACTTTATTAAGAAAAGAACCTTCGGCCCAGATTTTGAGATAGCATTTACACTCAACAAAATTATTATTGATGTAAACCACCATTTTGGATTATTCCCTGTTATCAAACATATTCCTGGCCATGGAGTTACATCTAAAGACTCACATTTGTCACTTCCTATATCAAAATTATCCTCAAAACAGTTAGAGCAACATTTAGTTCTATTTAACAAGTTTAAAAATATAAATTTAGCGATGACCGCCCACATTCAATATAATTCTTGGGACTCGAGTAATATCGCTACTTTTTCTTCTAATGTTATAAAAAACATAATTAGAAAAAAAATTGGCTTTAAGGGCCTGCTAATGAGTGATGATTTAATGATGAAGGCAAATACCTATGACATAAAAAATACTGTTATACTAGCCAACAAAGTAGGATTAGATATTTTATTAGATTGCGCTTCTGATTGGGATAGGTACCTCGAAATTATTAAAAATTTTAAAAAATCTAAAAATTATTCAAATCTAATTACCAAAAAAACATTTCATCCGAAACGATCGTTGAAATTATTAGAATCTATCAATATCAATCATTATGTGCAGTTGTATAATGAATTATTAAAAATTTATGGAATCTAATCTCAATATAGAAATTCAAGATTATAATGGCCCTTTAGATGTTCTGTTAGAACTTGTTCATAAAAATAAATACGATTTAAAAAATTTACCCATTCTTGATCTTTGTAATCAATACATCAGTTTTATAGAAGATTTGAAAGTAGTAAGTATTGAAATAGCCTCAGAGTATCTCTTAATGGCTTCTATTATGGTTTTTTTAAAATCTAAGTACTTAGTTAACAAAGATAAAGAGGAAGATGTTAAAAAAGTAACACGTTTTTTAACTAATCGATTGACTATTTTAGAGTTAGTTAATCAAAATAGTAAAAAACTATTTGACCTTCCTCAGTTCAAGCAGGAATTTTTTGCTAATACCTATAAAAATAAACTAAAGATAGAAAAGAACTTTATAATCAAAGATAAGTTAATCGATTTACTTAAAGCCTATGCCAGTATTTATAAAAGAAACCAACAATACACGTTAAAATTTACTTCCTCGAAGTTATTTACTATCAAAGATGGCCAAAATATCATTAGTAAAAGAATACTGAATAATCCTGATTGGTTTACATTAAAAAGCTTACTGCCAAATGATCTGCAATCTGAAATTATGAATAAATCATTTTTTTCTAGTACTTTTAACGCTAGTTTGCACATGGCAAAAAAAGATAAAGATAAAGAGAAAAAAATTGATATAAAACAATCACAACCTTTTTCTGATATATATTTAAAAAAACATGAGCGAAACATCACAGAAAATTGAAGCACTCATATTTGCATCAAGCAAACCAGTTTCAGAGAATGAGATTAAAAAAAGATTGGATTTGCATGAGGACATTTCTGAACTACTAGCTAATTTAGAGCACTCCTACCAACATCGAGGTATCAATTTAAAAAAAATTTCAAACGGTTGGATTTTTCTGACTAACACAGAGGTTAGTGAAATTTTCCATGAAAAAAGAGAAATCCAAAAACGCCTCTCTAAACAAGCTATCGAAACTCTTGCAATTGTCGTTTACCATCAACCTATTACTAAAGCTGAAATTGAAAGCATTCGTGGTGTTGTAATTGGCCAGGGTATTTTTGATCAATTAATGGAATTAGGTTGGATTGCACCAGGGGGGAGAAAAGAAGTTCCCGGTCGACCCATACTTTGGGAGACAACCGATGATTTTTTACTTCATTTTGGCTTAGGTACGTTGGATAATCTACCTGGTATTGAAGAGATGAAAAACTCTGGAATTTTAAATGATAATTTCGCTTCCATGAATATCCAAGAAGTATCTGATGATTTAAATAAAGATGAAGCGTTTGTAGATGACAACGATGAAAATGACAACCTCGATGATTTCACACAGAGTCAATTAACTGAGACCAATGATAATTGATGTTAAAAATCTTCATCATTCCTATGGTAGTGTTGAAGCTCTTAAGAATTTAAATTTTTCAATTAAAAAAAATTCTATTGTTTCCATCTTAGGTCCCTCCGGATGCGGAAAAACTACCCTTATTCGAGTGATTGCAGGTTTGGAGGAAATTCAACAAGGAGAAATTTATTTAGAGAGCAATTTAGTTGCCAATAAAACGTTTAATACGCCGCCCGAGAAGAGACCTTTGTCGTATGTTTTTCAAGATTTTGCACTTTTCCCTCATATGACAGTTTTAGAAAATATAAGTTTTGCTGCCGGTTCGAATAAAAATAAAAAACAATTAATCGAACAAGTAATTCAGTTAGCCAAGGTTAATAATTTTTTACATAAATACCCTCATTCACTTAGCGGTGGTGAGCAACAAAGAGTTGCATTGGCGCGATCTATAGCAGTCCAACCCAAATTACTCCTATTAGATGAACCCTTTTCAGATTTAGATGCAAATTTAAAAAGTGAAATTATCGATGATACGTTACATTTAATTAACAGTTTAGAGTCATCGGCAATTATAGTGACTCATAATGCAGAAGAGGCAATGTTCCTTAGTGATACCATTTTAGTGATGGATAAAGGGTCGATAGTTCAAATTGGTAATCCTCATGAAATTTACTTTAAACCAAAAAATTTATATGTTTCCTCCCTTTTTGGAGAGACAAATATTTTTGAATCAACAGTAGTAAACGCTTCATGCGAAACACCATTGGGTATTATTAACTCTAATGGTTTTTCAGAAAATCAAAATGTGAATGTTGTCATTAGACCTGAGGCCATTAAATTAAATTTAGAAAAATCCCCACTTTTAAATCCTAATACGGGAGTAGTTGTCGATTCAAAGTTTCTTGGTAATAGTGCCATCGTGCATATGAGTGTGATTGATAATAAAAATAGAAAACATCATATACATAGTAAAGTTGTAGGTGATTTTTTACCTCCAGCGGCTAGCTCGGTATCAATTACCTTAGATCCAAAACATATTTTTATTTTTCCTAGATAATTTCATTAAATTTGATATAAAAATTGCTCATGGGAGCATTTAGCATTTGGCATTGGATCATAGTACTCGTGATTGTGCTATTATTATTTGGAAAAGGTAAAATACCTTCATTGATGTCTGATATGGCCAAAGGAATTAAATCCTTTAAAAAGGGCATGTCTGATGATGACAGCTCCTCTTCTTCTAATTCAGAAAATTCCAATAAGGACCAGTAATGTTTTCTTTAGGTTGGATGGAGATTTCCATCATCCTAATTATCACTGTTATTGTTGTTGGCCCCAAGGAAATTCCAACTGTTATTCGTTTTGTTAAATCCATTACCTCCAATTTAAAAAAACTATCTAGGGAATTTACCTCAACCGTGGATGAAATTACTCACTTACAGGAAGTTAAGGATATTAAAAAAGAAATCTTAGATACTAAGGAGGCAGTTGTAAAAGAGGGTAAGGATCTCGATGAATTTATTGATAAAAGTAACAAAGAAATTTTAGATGAGGAGAAAAAAGATGTCTGATGCTACCCCAGATACCATGAACTTTTTTGACCATTTAAAAGAATTAAGAAAAAAGCTTCTTTATTCTATAATTTTTTTTGTATTAACTTTTATTGTTTGTTTTTATTATTCCCAATCAATCTTTGAGTTTATCGCCCAACCACTAACCTCCATCCTACCTGAGGGAAATGGTTTAATTTATACAGCTCTACAAGAAGCGTTTCTGACTAATGTAAAAGTTGCTTTTTTTACAGCGGCATTTATTTCTTTTCCTTTTTTCTCTATTCAAGTTTGGTCTTTTATTGCTCCGGGTTTATTAAAAAAAGAAAAACAGATATCATTACCAACACTAATTGCAATTCCTATACTGTTTTTACTTGGTGCAGCAGTGGTTTATTATGTTATTTCACCGATCGCCTGGAAGTTTTTTTTGAGTTTTCAAACTGCACAATCTGAAGGTCTCAATATTACATTGCAGGCTAAAATGAATGAATACCTCTCATTAATGATGACATTTATTTTTGCTTTTGGTTTAGCTTTCCAGCTGCCTGTTATTCTTTTGCTACTAGTTCGTTTTGGAGTTTTGACAATCAAGCAGTTAATTTCATTTAGAAAATATGCAATTGTTTTATCCTTTATCTTTGCAGCAATCATCACTCCGCCTGATCCATTTTCTCAAATATCATTAGCTTTACCGATAATAATTTTATATGAGGTATCAATATTGATCTCACGATTTATGTCAAAAAAACATAAGAAAAAAGAAGAAGAAGATGATAAGGATATTGAAGAATAATTATGCACGATATTAGCTTTATTAGAGAAAATCCAAAACAGTTTGACTCAATTCTGGAAAAAAGATTTTTAAATCCTATTTCAAAAGAAATTATTGATTTAGATCTTAAGAAAAGAAATCTACTTACAAAATCACAAGATTTAAGAGCGCAAAGAAAAAATCTTTCTTCTTCATTTGCCAAATTAAATGAAACTGAAAAGGCTGATTTACAAAAACAAGTTCAAGATATTAAGCAAGAAATAGATGATTTAGAAAATAGTATTGCTGGCGTTGAACAAGAATTAAAAAATATTCTATCTACTTTGCCTAATCTTCCGCACGATGATGTCCCTGTTGGTAAAGATGAAGCGGCTAACAAAATAATTAAAACTGTGGGAGAAATACCTAGTTTTACATTTAAACCTAAATCCCACTACGAATTAGGTGAGGAATTAGGCATGCTAGATTTTGAACAGGCGGGGAAGGTTTCAGGCACAAGATTTGTCTACTTAAAAAATCAACTTGCAAGATTAGAACGTGCAATTGCCAACTTTATGTTGGATAAACATACTGGTCAATTTGGATATACAGAAGTAATCCCTCCTAATTTAGTTAGAGACGATGCCGCTTATGGTACTGGGCAGCTACCTAAATTTTCTGAAGACCTATTTAAAACTAATACCAATCATTGGCTAATTCCTACAGCAGAAGTTCCATTAACAAATTTAGTTCTAGATACCATTGTTACAGAAGAAAGTTTGCCTATGAGACTCACTGCTTGGACACCATGTTATCGATCAGAAGCAGGCGCGGCAGGTAGAGATACAAGAGGTATGATACGACAACATCAATTTTCAAAAGTTGAATTGGTTAGTATCACTAAAGAAGAGGACTCTGAAAATGAATTAGAGCGAATGTTAAACTGCGCAACCTCCATTTTAGATGATTTAAAAATATCTTATCAAGTAATGTTACTATCCTCTGGAGACATGGGTTTTTCTGCCGAAAAAACTTATGATATTGAAGTTTGGTTACCTGGGGAAGGGAAGTACCGGGAAATTTCATCTTGTAGTAACTGTAGAGCATTTCAAGCTCGACGTATGAATGCGCGTTATAAAACAGCTGAGGGTAATAAGTTCGTTCATACCCTAAATGGATCAGGACTAGCAGTGGGTCGTACTCTTATTGCGGTTTTGGAAAATTATCAAAACGAAGACGGCAGCATAAATATTCCTGATGTTCTAATTCCATATATGGGAAATCAAAAACTTATATCTAAATCTTAATATTATTTTCTGAACAATATTGTTTGAAGAATTGATAAGCGGATCGACCTGTTCTATTACCTCTTGCAAAAATCCATTTAAGAGCTAGGTCTTCAATTTTTGGTGTATATTCAATTTTATAATAACTACAATAATTTTTAATAATTTTAATAAAATCATCTTTAGTTAAATTGTGGAAACTAACCCATAATCCAAATCGATCAGAAAGAGATACCTTTTCTTCTATGCCTTCATCCTGTGAAATAGCAGAGGAGCGTTCATTATCGATCATATCTCTTTTCATAAGATGTCTTCTATTACTAGACACGTAAATCAAAAACTTATTTTTCCCACTATAAAAAGAACCCTCTAAGAAGGATTTAAACTGAACATATCTTCGATCATTTTGTTCAAATGATAAATCATCAATAAAGATAATTATATTCTTATCAAATTGATTATTGAGAAAAATTTCAGGAAGATCTGAGATATCTTCACTATTAATTTCTAAAGTTATAAAATTATCATACTGGTCTGAGAATTCTTTAAGAATGCCTCTAATAATTGTACTTTTGCCACTTCCTCTTACTCCCCACAATAAAGCATGATTGTAAGAAAGACCTTTTAAGAAATTTTCAGTATTTTTTTTAATTTTACCTATTTGTTCAGAAACCCCGTAGAGCAGCTTTAAATCGAAGACATTCCCATAGGGGATTTTATCGAGCGATTTTTGCGAATGGTTCCAGCAAAGTAGGTGTTTATTACTCAATTTTTTATTGACTTCATTGACGATTGTGAGATTTTAGTCCTTTATTTATTATTTTAAAGGATTTTAATTATGGAACAAATTGCAGGTATTTTACCTTTATTACTCATTTTTGTAGTTTTTTATTTCTTACTTATTCGACCACAGCAAAAGAAACTTAAAGAACATAAAAACATGGTTGCTAATTTAAAAAAGGGCGATCGTGTTGTAACCCAAGGCGGAATTATGGGCAACATTCATTATGTAAATGATGACGGCAGCTTATCTGTTGAAATCGCAGATAATGTTATCGTAAAAGTTGCTAAAGGAATGATTGCTGATATCGCAGCAAAATAATTTTTTAATCTTTACTAAATATATGACTGTATTAAAGCGATGGAGAGTATGGGTAAGTTTATTTATACTCTCTTTTTGCTTTTATGCTATAAAACCAAATTTTTCTGCAAATCAAGATAGTCAAAAAATAAATTTTGGATTAGATATTCAAGGTGGATATTCCTACCTACTAGAACTCAATCAAGATGAGTATAAACAAAATTTATTAACTAAAACCTCTCAAATATTAGAAAGTGCTTATAGCATTAAATCATCTATTGTTGGTGGTAATATTATTATTCCTGCCAATCAAAATTTGGAGTCTTTAAATAATGTCACTATACAAAGTTTAGGTTTAGAAGTTTTAGATAAAAATACCTCTGAGAGTATATACACAATCTCTGATCAGAGTTTTAATCAGTCTTTGTCGGATATGACCTTAAATGCGGTAGAGATTGTACGTTCTCGTGTTGACTATTTAGGCAATAAAGAACTTTCAATTCAAAAAGTGGGTTTAAATAAAATTTTATTAGAGATCCCAGGTAATTTAGATTCTAATGTCAAAGAAGTAATTTCTAAAACCGCAAAATTAACTTTGCATTTAGAAAAAAAGACCTTTGCTAATTCAACCACTTTTATTAATGAGTCAACTGGAGAAGAGGTTAGGGTTCAAGAAATTGCCAATTTAACCGGTGATTACATTCAAGATGCTTCTTTGCAATATAGCCAAAATGAACCTGTGGTGTCTTTTTCTTTCAATAAAGAGGGTTCTGATTTATTTGCAAAAATGACTACTGAAAATGTTGGTAAACGTTTCGCTATTGTATTAGATGGAGCTTTAATTACTGCCCCGGTCATTCGTGAACCTATTACAGGAGGCAGTGGTCAAATTTCAGGGAATTTTACTAATGAGTCGGCTAATAATTTAGCAATCATCTTAAAATCAGGATCGCTGCCAACTCAAATTTCTATCATTCAAGAAAAGCAAGTTGGACCAACCTTAGGTCAAGCTGGTGTTGAAAAGGGTGTATACGCGTCCATTATTGCGTTAATTGTAATCACGATATTTATGATTGTGTATTATCGCGTATCTGGATTATTTACTGCTCTTACCATTATTGCATGTTTGGCCTTGCTCTTCGCTTTAATGTCACTTTTAAATACAACTTTAACTTTACCGGGCGTCATCGGTATTGTTCTGACTATTGGTATGTGTGTCGATGCGAATGTGTTAGTTTTTGAGAGAATACGAGAAAACTTTCAATCAAAGGTCGATAATCCAAAAAACGATGGATTTAATGCTGCTTACGTTACCATTTTAGATTCAAATTTAACTACCCTGTTTGCTGCGGTATTTTTATTTGCTTTTGGCTTTGGACCTATTCGAGGTTTTTCTATTTCTTTAATAATAGGAATCTTATCTTCTTTAATAGTGACTTATGTACTATTAAAGCTCTTTTTAGAGTTAACTCCTTCCAAATTTATAGGACTCAATAGATGATTGCTTTTTATTCATTTAGAAAAAAATCATATTTAATATCTTTGGCGTTAATAGTCCTGACTACTTTAATTATTTTTTTTAAAGGATTAAATTTAGGGATTGATTTTAAAGGTGGTTTAAATATCGAGGTGGAGACTGAATTAACTAATACTGAACTTTCATCATTTGTCAGAGATTTAGACCTTAATCGTGAATTTCTGATAAAAAAAGAAATCGGCAGTAACATCTACAGTATTAGAATTGAATCAGGAAATGACAATGCTAATTTTATTGAAGAATTTATTTCATTAATTAAACAAAATAACTCCATTGACATTTTAATTTCTGAATATATTGAACCAACTTTTAGTGATGAATTAATTAAAAATTCTCTTTACGCTCTGGCTTCCTCTTTAATTGTTATAGCTTTTTATGTTTGGATCAGATTTGATTGGCAGTTTGCTTTATCTGGAATAGTAGCTTTATTGCACGATGTTTACATATCTATGGGATTCATGTCCTTATTTAATATTGAATTTAATTTAACTATGATTGCCGCTCTGCTGCTTATAGCGGGCTATAGTATTAATGATACAATCGTTTTATTTGATCGTGTGCGGTCAATTACTTCTGATGAAAATAACAAAGATACTTTTGAAAACAATGTTAACAATTCTGTAAAATTAAATCTAAGAAGAACAATTTTAACCAGCTTCACTACTATATTGGCTTTACTTTGTTTGGTTATTTTAGCGCCAATTAATTTAACTGAAATGCCCATCGTCTTTATCTTCGGCGTTGTTATCGGAACTTATTCTTCTATATTTATTGCACTTGGTTTAGTGGGAGATCTAAACTATGAAGCAGTGCTTAAAGCTAGAGACTCTTGATACTTTTTTAAATAAATACCTGTCTGATTTTTAGTTTGTTTGATTAATTGATCAGGCTTTCCCTCAAATAATATATTTCCACCTTCGGCGCCACCTTCAGGTCCTAGATCAACTATCCAATCGCTTGTGTTAATAACATCTAAATTATGCTCAATCACAATCACTGTATTACCGTATGAAACCAATCTATGTAATATTTCTAATAGCTTTTTAATATCATCAAAGTGCAAACCAGTAGTAGGTTCATCCAGAATGTATAAAGTTTTTCCTGTTTGTCTTTTTGATAATTCTTTTGATAGTTTAATTCGTTGGGCCTCTCCTCCAGATAGAGTAGTAGCTGACTGCCCAATTGAAATATATCCTAGTCCTACATCTTGAAGGGTTTTTAATTTAGAGAAAACTTGGGGATTTGATGCAAAAAATTCACACGCATCATCGACTGTCATTGAAAGAATATCATTAATATTTTTGGAATTATATTGAACGCTTAATGTTTCTTTGTTGTATCTTTTTCCATTACACACTTCGCATTTTACATAGACAGGCGCCAGAAAATGCATTTCGATTTTTTTTAATCCATCTCCCTCGCAGCTCTCGCATCGACCACCTTTTACGTTAAAAGAAAACCTTCCTGGTTTAAAGCCCTTTACTTTCGACTCAGGTAAGTTGGCAAACCACTCACGAATAGGCGTAAACAATCCCACGTATGTTGCTGGATTAGATCGAGGTGTTCTGCCAATAGGGGATTGGTCAATATTGATGACCTTATCTATATTTTCAATTCCTTTTATATCTTCATAGGGGAGGGTTTTAATAATTTTTTCATAAATTCTATTATTAGCAGCCCCAAATAACGTTTCATTAATTAACGTAGATTTCCCACTCCCTGAAACTCCTGTAATACAAATAAATTTATTTAAAGGAAATTTTACTGAAACATTTTTTAAATTATTACCCTGAGCGTTTTTAATTTCAATCGTACCTGTTGATTTATTTTTATTAATACTTTCAGGATAGCGTGCCAGTATTCCTTTTAAATAATTACTCGTTAAACTTTCATTATTATTCAAAACTTCATGAATACTGCCACTAGCTGTAACGGATCCTCCCTTAATACCAGCAAATTTACCAATATCGATTATGTAATCTGCTTCACGGATTATATCTTCATCGTGTTCTACGACTATTATTGTATTTCCTAAATCTCTTAAGTTTTTAAGTGTATTAATTAATTTTTGATTATCTCTTTGATGTAATCCAATAGAAGGTTCATCCAAAACATAGGTAACCCCCGTTAAGCCAGATCCTATTTGACTAGCAAGTCTAATTCTTTGAGATTCACCACCAGATAGTGTTGAGCTTTTTCTAGATAGGCTTAGGTAATTTAACCCTACTTCATTTAAAAAATTTAATCTTGAAAAAATCTCCTTTTTTAATGGAGTTGCAATTTTAATTCTTTCATCATCTAAATTGTTTTCTAAATTATTTATCCACTCTAAAGCTTGATCGATGCTCAAAGAAGTAAGCTGAGAAATGTTAGTATTATTGATTTTTACACACAGCGCTGTTTCATTCAAACGATCACCATTGCATTCTTTACAAGTTTTGGAATTTCGAAATTTTTCTAACTCCCATTGTCTCCACCAACTAGAAGAACCGTCATAAATATCATCCATGATGGTAATTAGCCCTTCAAAATCCTTACCGCCATATAGAACTTCATTTTGATTTTTTTGAGGAATTTTGGACCAAATAGTGTCTGAGATTTTGTTTTTATCAAAATATTTTTTTAATTTAGGAAATATTTTCGATTTTGATCGATCTGACCAAAAATTGATAGCACCATTATTAAGAGATAAATTCTTATCGGGAACTAAAATATCTTCATCAAACGCATCTATTTCTCCAAGTCCATCGCATTTTTTACAAGCACCGTAGGGATTATTAAAACTAAATAGTCTTGGTTCAATTTCATCTATACTAAAACCGCTAACTGGGCACATGAATTTATTAGATAAATTAGTAATTTCATTGGTTTCCATATCGTAAACTTCAATGCTTCCATCGCTATCTTTTAAGCTAATTTCAACGCTGTTTGCTAATCGATCTCTATTATCTGAACTAGGTATAATTCTGTCTATGACAACACTGATGTTATGCTTAAAATTTTTACTTAACTCAGGTATTTCATCTTTTTGATAAATCTTGTTATTAACAAAAAATCGTTCATAGCCTTTTTTAAAATATTCTTCAAAAATTTTTTTATATTCCCCCTTTCTACCTTTGATTAAAGGAGACATGAGCATTATTTTTTTTCCGCTAAATTTTTTCTGAACTTCATCTATTATTTCAGAACTCGTTAATCCTCTTATCGGTTTACCAGTAGTAGGAGAGTAGGGAGTACCTAGCCTTGCATAGAGCACTCGTAAATAATCGTATATCTCAGTGACCGTGCCAACAGTCGATCGAGGGTTTTTACTAGTTGTTTTTTGATCAATGGAAATGGCAGGAGATAGACCCTCAATTTTATCAACTTTGGGTTTATCCATCATATCTAAGAATTGCCTTGCATAAGCACTGAGTGATTCGATGTATTTACGCTGACCTTCGGCATAGATTGTATCGAAAGCCAAAGTAGATTTACCTGAACCGCTGACACCAGTAATCACCGTTAATTTATTTTTAGGAATATTAATGTTTATATTCTTTAAATTATGTTCATGTGCGTTTTGAACAATGATGTGAGTAAGCGGTGAATGTTTTTCCATTAAATAGGTATCAATAAAAGGTGTTTTAATATATATTAATAATATCTTTTAATTAATAAATACATGGCTGGATCAGTAAATAAAGTAATACTTCTTGGTAATTTAGGTAAGGACCCTGATATTCGTGCAACCACTGGAGGTTCTCGGTTAGCAAGTTTTTCAATCGCTACGTCTACTAAATACCGTAATAAAGATACCCAGCAATTAGAGGATAAAACTGAATGGCACCGTGTAGTTGTTTTTAATGATAAGTTAGCTGATGTCTGTGAAAAATATCTTCGTAAAGGTTCAAAGGTTTATATTGAAGGACAATTACAAACACGTAAGTGGACTGATAATAATGGTGTTGATAAATATACAACAGAGGTTGTAATTCCTAATTATTCTGGTGTTCTAACTATGTTAGACACTCGTTCTCAATCTTCAATTTCCTCAAATAGCGATGATGATAATCAAATTGAATCGGCTGTTGATGAAGCTCTAGGTGGTTCTGATAACTCAACTGCCGAACAGCTTGATGATGATATTCCTTTTTAAATAATCCTTGGCAAAGAAAAAAAAAACTAAATCCCAACAGCTTGATGTATTGAAGGATAAAGTTTATCCCAACATTGATATTACGGATGAGTTAGAAAAAAGTTATCTCGATTACGCTATGAGCGTTATCGTTTCTCGTGCACTTCCCGATATTCGCGATGGATTAAAACCAGTTCACCGAAGAATTTTATATTCTATGTATGAATCTTCTTATCACCATAATAAGCCCTATAAGAAATCAGCTAGAATAGTCGGAGATGTTATGGGTAAGTATCACCCTCATGGCGACTCAGCGATTTATGAGTCCATGGTTCGTATGGCGCAAGATTTTACAATGAGACTTCCATTAATTGATGGTCAGGGTAACTATGGTTCTATGGACGGTGATCCTGCAGCGGCTATGCGTTATACAGAAGCTCGTTTAGATAAAATTTCTGCTTATATGTTAGAGGAGTTAGAATTTGATACTGTTCAGCATCGACCTAACTACGATGAAACACTTAATGAACCTAAAGTCCTACCTTCTCGTTTTCCTAATATCTTTGTCAATGGCGCAAGTGGTATTGCAGTGGGTATGGCAACTAACATTCCTCCCCATAACTTAGGAGAGATTATTGATGCAACTCTTTTACTAGTGGATGAACCTGATACTTCGTCTAAACAGCTCCATAAAATTGTTAAAGGTCCTGATTTTCCAACGGGTGGTATTATTTCGGGCACTGCTGGTCTTAATTCAATGTATGAAACCGGTAGGGGAAGTGTCACTGTTTTATCTAAACTACATGAAGAAAAAATTAAAAATAGAAATGCAATTGTGATAACAGAAATTCCTTATCTTCAAAATAAATCAAAACTTTTAGAGCGAATTGCAGAAGTCGTTAATAATAAAACAATTGAGGGAATTAGCGATATAAGAGACGAGTCTAATAAAGAAGGTGTTCGAATTGTAATCGAGCTGAAATCTTCTGCTGTCGTTGAAATTATTAAGAACCAATTATTCCAGTACACACCGCTAAAAACCAGTTTCAGCAGTAACATGCTTGCTTTAAAAGAAACAAAGCCTTTAACCGTTACTTTAAAGGACGGCTTAAGTCATTTTATTGATTTTAGAAGAGATGTTATTACTAAACGAACTGTCTATAAGTTAAATAAAGCAAGAGAAAAGGCTAATATATTAATCGGTCTATCTATTGCTGTGAATAATATTGATGCAGTAATAGATTTAATTAAAAAATCCAAAACACCTGCAGAAGCTAAAGAAAAACTTTTAGCAACTAAATGGTCTGTAAAATCTAATATTGTTGAATATATCAAACTTATCAACTCCAGCTTTAAAGCAACTAGTTCAAAAATTCAGTTGGATGAAGAACAAGCTAAGGCTATTTTAGAATTAAGATTACAAAAATTAACCGCTCTTGAAAGAGATGATCTCTTTAATAACTTAAAATCACTAATTGAAGATATTAACGAATACTTAAAAATTCTAAATTCTGAAAAACAATTACTCAAAGTGCTTAAAAATGAATTAATTGAAGTTAAAGATAACTTCGCAACTCCTCGTAAAACAGAAATACAAAAACATGATATAGAGGCCATTGATACTGAAGATCTTATTGTAGAGGAAGATATTGTGATTACGGTATCTCACCAAGGATATATTAAGAGAGTTTTAAAATCCTCCTACAAAGTACAAAAGAGGGGCGGTAAGGGTAAAATGGCTATGACTACCCGCGATGAAGATTTCTTAGAGCAAGTATTTGCTGCCACCACCAGAGATACAATTTTATTTTTTACTTCTGTTGGAAAAGTTTATTCTATGAAAGCATACGAACTTCCTGCTGGCACACCCACATCCAAAGGTAAGGCTATTGTTAATTTAATTCCTATCACTAAAACTGAAAAAATTTCCTCTATTTTAACTCTTCCAAAAGATATGGATGACTTTGATAATTACAATTTAGTTTTTGCAACAAGTCTGGGAAATATCAGAAAAAATAAATTAATTGATGTAGCGATGAGTGGATCTCGTAAACTCTCCAGATCAGGTAAAACTGCTATTAAGTTAAAAACAGGAGATCGTTTAATCGGTGTAATCTCAGTTCAGGACGTAGATGATGTTCAAATGGCAACTACAAACGGTAAATCTATTCGTTTTGCGACAAAGGATTTAAGAGAATTTACTGGTTTAGGTTCTGCAGGAGTAAGAGGAATTAAACTTGCCAAAGACGATAAAGTGGTTTCTATTTGTAGTTTACTGCACAACAAAATTTCTATTGATGTTCGTGAGTCCTACTTAAAAGCTAGAAGCGATGCTAAAAAAGATTTAAATAAAATTAATCCTAAATTTAAAGAATTAGCGCAGCGCGAAGAATATTTATTATCGATTACAGAAAACGGTTATGGAAAATTAAGCTCTGCTTATGAGTATAGAATTACTAATCGCGGTGGATCGGGCGTCACAAATATTACTATTACACCCAAAAATGGTCGTGTTATACAATCACTCAAAGTTAATCTCGACGATAATATAGCTTTAATTTCAGATACTGGTAAACTCTTACGCTGTAATGTGGGAGAAAATATTCGAGTTGTAGGTCGAGTTTCTCAAGGAGTGTCGGTATTTAAAGTTGCCGATAAAGAAAAAATCGTATCTGTTGCTCGCTTAGAAGATTAATTATGTCTACTAAAATTGGTATCTATCCGGGGTCTTTCGATCCTATTACTCTTGGGCATTTAGATATTATACAAAGAAGTTTACATGTCGTAGATCAGTTAGTAGTCGCTGTATCTAATAATAAATCCAAAAAACATATGATCTCAATTGAAGATCGTCTGACACTAGTTCAGCAAACGGTCAGTGAATTACCTGCTGAATTAAAAAATAAAATTATCATAGAAAAATTTGATAATTTATTAGTGCATTATGTGCGAGAAAAAAATGCCTCTGTTATTATCAGAGGTTTGCGAGCAGTTTCAGATTTTGAATATGAATTTTTGATGACGGGAATGAATAGATCAATTGATAAAGATATCGAAACAATATTCCTGATGTCTTCCGAGAAGTATCATTTCATTTCATCTAGATTCATTAAAGAGATCCATCAGCTGGGCGGCGATATATCCAAAAGTGTACCCAAACCAGTCCTTGATTTCTTTGCAAAAATTTGAAATGTTCACACATATTCTACACGGGCCCGTAGCTCAGCCGGTAGAGCACCTGACTTTTAATCAGGGTGTCACAGGTTCGAATCCTGTCGGGCTCACCACT
>JAYPCO010000007.1:0-15846 GCA_038124765.1 Alphaproteobacteria bacterium
CAAAATTCAAAATCTTTTTTTGATATTCAACTGGGACCAAGGATTTTAAAGGCAGATACTGCCGTGGTAGCAGCATTAAGCTTAGTTTTTAGTTTTTTTTCATAAAATACAAAGGTTTTCGCGACAACCTGTCAATATACTGACGAATAAAGATAATTAATATGTGAGCCATGAAATCAATTCTTGCAATCTTTTTTATATTTTTATCAAACAATTTATTTGCATCAGTCAAGGAATGGCAATTGAGCTTTCAAAATCCAGCGACTGACTTAATGCAAAAAGTAATTAGCTTACATAATGGAATTCTTATTGTAATGACATTAGTTACAATTTTTGTTTTATTTTTGTTGTTCTATGTTTCTTTTAGATTCAGTGCAAAAAGAAACCCAAACCCAACTACAACTGCACATAATACTGTATTAGAAGTTTTATGGACTGCAATACCAATAGTCATTTTAGTAATCATTGCAATTCCATCATTTAGACTTTTGTATCAGCAAGAAAAAAATGAAAATTATGATATGACAGTTAAAATCATTGGACACCAATGGTATTGGGAGTATGAGTATCCGGATCATGGTAATTTTTACTTTGAAAGTTATATGGTTCAAGATGAGGATCTTAAAGAAGGCGATTTAAGACTCTTGACGGTTGACAACCCACTTGTAATTCCTGCAAATAAAAACATTCAAATACTAATTACAGCGGGAGATGTATTACACAGCTGGGCTGTTCCTTCAATGGGATTAAAAACAGATGCAGTTCCTGGACGTTTAAATGAAACATGGGTAAACGTTAAAGAACCAGGGACTTATAGAGGGATGTGTTCAGAGATTTGTGGAACAGGACATGGTTTCATGCCAATTGTTGTAAAAGTATTACCTGAAAATGAATTTATGGCTTGGGCGAACCAGGCAAAAAATAACTACGCAGTCAATGAAGATATCGTAGTTAGTGAAGAAGAATTAGTAGTTTCAAAAAATAATCTTATCGAGATAGAGGAGAATAGCTTATGAGTTCGACAACCGCAGCAGCAGATCACCATGATCACAAACCAGGTTTTTTTGTTAGATGGTTTTTTTCAACAAACCATAAAGACATTGGAACTTTATATTTAATATACGCAATTATTGCAGGTATTGTTGGTGGTACTCTCTCCGTCATTATGAGAATGGAGTTAGCTCACCCAGGTGTTGACGTTGTTGCAGATGGTCAAATGTGGAATGTAATTATTTCTGCCCATGGTTTGTTAATGATTTTCTTTGTAGTGATGCCTGCGCTTATTGGTGGTTTTGGTAATTGGTTCATCCCATTGATGATCGGAGCTCCTGATATGGCATTTCCTCGACTTAATAACATTAGTTTCTGGTTATTAGTGCCTTCTTTGCTGCTAATTGTTGGTTCTATGTTTGTGGGATCAGGTGCCGGCACTGGTTGGACAATTTACCCACCGCTCAGTTCTATAACTGGACATAGTTCTCCCGCAGTTGATATGGCAATTTTCTCACTACACCTTGCGGGTGCTTCATCAATTTTGGGTGCGGTTAATTTTATAACTACAATTTTAAATATGAGAGCGCCAGGGATGACTATGCATAAAATGCCTTTATTTGTATGGGCAATGCTAGTTACTGCATTCTTATTGCTAACTGCTGTTCCTGTTCTCGGTGGAGCGATTACCATGTTGCTTACTGATAGAAATTTTGGAACAACTTTCTTTAATCCAGCTGGCGGTGGAGATCCAATTCTTTTCCAACACCTATTTTGGTTTTTTGGCCATCCAGAAGTTTACATCATGATTTTACCAGCTTTTGGAATTGTTTCACATATAGTTTCAACTTTCTCTAAAAAACCTGTTTTTGGATATTTAGGTATGGCTTATGCAATGGTTGCTATTGGTTTTATCGGATATGTTGTTTGGGCTCATCATATGTACACCGTAGGTTTTAGCGCAAATGTAAGAGCCTATTTTATGCTTGCTACCATCGTGATTGCTGTTCCTACAGGAATTAAGATTTTCAGTTGGATTGCTACCATGTGGGGAGGCTCAATCACATTCTCTACCCCTATGTTATTCTCATTAGGTTTTATCTTCTTATTTACTCTTGGAGGTGTAACAGGTGTAATTCTCGCTAATGCAGGTATTGATGTAGTACTTCACGATACTTACTATGTTGTAGCACACTTCCATTATGTATTAAGTATGGGTGCCGTCTTTGGAATATTTGCTGGTATTTATTACTGGTTTGCTAAAATGACTGGTAAAAACTACTCAGAATTTTTTGGTAAGTTACACTTTTGGCTTTTCTTTATCGGTGTAAACTTAACATTCTTCCCACAGCACTTCTTAGGTCTCTCTGGAATGCCAAGACGTATTCCTGACTATCCAGATGCATTTGCTGGATGGAATTATGTATCTTCAATTGGTTCTTATATTTCTTTTGCTTCTTTTATTATGTTTATCTTAGTTGTGATTTACGCTCTGTTAAAAGGTAAAAAAGCTGAAGCAAATCCATGGGGAGAGGGTGCAAAAACTTTAGAATGGACGCTTTCTTCACCTCCTCCATATCACCAATTTGAAACACTACCTGAAGTTAAAAACTAATTTGTGTCTATAAAAAATAACCAAAAAGAAAAATTACTCTCAAGAGAGTGGGGTTTTTATAATTTTTTGGTTAATTTTTTAAAACAAATTTATGTTTTAATTAAGCCTGGTGTAATTTCACTTGTAATTTTCACAGCTCTTTGTGCTATGATTTTAGCCCCCTCAGATCAGAGTTTATATATCAAGGGTATTTCATTAATTTTAATTGCTTTTGGTGCTTCAGGTTCGGCTATTCTAAATATGTGGCATGATAGAATAATTGACTCTAAGATGGACAGAACAAGGTTAAGACCCATCCCTTCAGGAAATATTTCAGCTAACACTGCCTTGGCTATAGGTCTTGTATTCTCCTGTTTCTCTGTAATTCTACTCTTCTTTTTCGCTAATATTCAGGCATCACTACTATTAGCGTTCACTATCCTTTACTATTCTGTTTTCTATACAATGTATTTAAAACACAAAACTTCTCAAAACATCGTAATTGGGGGTCTTGCTGGCGCACTACCGCCAGTTATAGCGTGGATTAGTATTTCAAGTGAGCAAATTATTTATCCTATTATATTATGTGCAATAATCTTTTTATGGACCCCGCCTCATTCATGGGCTTTAGCTATTTATCGAAATCAAGACTATTCAAATGCAGATGTGCCTATGTATCCTGTAAAACATGGTATTAAGAAAACACTTTTCATGATGAATATTTATACTGTTTTAATGATTGCTACTGTTAATCTATTATTCTTATTATCGCTAACAGGGATATTCTTCTTTATTACCTCTAATATTTTAAATGCCTATTTTGGTTTTAAACTTTATAAATTAAACATATCTGATAACACCAAAAAAGATGCAATTAAACTATTTGGATTTTCAATTTTATATTTATTTATGATATTTACCCTAACAGTTATGGATAAATTTATTTTATTATGAAAAAAAAAAATAAAAACTTACTAATCCTTTTTATACTTTGTGCCTTTGCTCTAGGTTTTTATTTAACGACAATTTTTAGAATTAAAACTGGTTTTTGAAAGTTTCTAATAAATTTAAAACACTAGTATCACTAGTTTCTGTTTTATTTTTTATGATCGGTTTAGTCTATTTTTCTGTCCCACTTTATAAATTATTTTGTGATATCACTGGCTTTCAAGGTTTTAATGATAAAGCTATGAATGAGAATAATAACCAAGACTCTATGGGTAAATTGGAGTTCAATGTGATATTTGCTGCTCAGGTAGACGATACACTTGATTGGCAGTTTGAAGCCCCGTCTAAAATGATAATTCATGAGGGAATTAAGTATGATGTTCTATTCAAGGCAAAAAATAACACTATGCAAGAAAGTACAGGGACTTCTATATTTAATGTTCTTCCCCCTAAAATAGGCCCATATTTGTTTAAAATTGAGTGCTTTTGCTTTCAAGACCAAACTATCAAGCCAAATGAAGTAGTGGAGTTTCCAGTGACTTTTTACATAGATCCCTTAATTGTTGATGACCCGGAGGCAAGTAGGGTAAAGAATGTCACTTTGTCATATACCTTTTTCCCCAAAAATGAATGAAATAGCAACTTAAATGGTAGATCTAGTTTTTAAAGATTCAAATAAAAAACAACCATACCACTTGGTTAATCCAAGCCCATGGCCGATCGTAGGTGCATTCTCAGCATTGTTTTTAGTTTCAGGTGGAATTTTATATATGCACTATGAAATGCTATGGCCAGCTATTATTGGTTTTGCCCTTATCCTTTTTACAATGTTGATGTGGTGGAGAGATATTGTCAAAGAAAGCACTTTTCTAAAAGTACATAACTCTATTACTGAAATTGGCCTTCGTTACGGTATGGCTCTTTTTATAACTTCAGAAGTAATGTTCTTTGTTGCCTTCTTTTGGGCCTTCTTTGATGCCAGTCTCTTACCAAAAGCTTTTATCCAAGAATACAAAGATGTTTTTACAGGAACCTTTGGAATTGGCGTTTGGCCTCCAGAGGGCATTGAGACTTTTGATCCACTTGATATCCCGTATTTAAATACTTTAATTTTACTACTCTCAGGAACAACTTGCACATGGGCTCATCATGCTGTGCGAGAGGGTAATAATAAGGAAGCAATTCAAGGATTGGTTCTGACTGTTATTCTGGGAGCGATCTTTTCTCTTCTTCAAGCTTATGAGTATCATCATGCTTCTTTTGGATTTACTGAAGGAATTTATCCTTCTACTTTTTATATGGCTACTGGCTTCCATGGCTTCCATGTCTTAGTTGGTACTATATTCTTATTCGTTTGTTTAATGAGAGCAAAAAAAGGTCACTTAACCCCTGATAGACACTTTGGCTTTGAAGCGGCTGCATGGTATTGGCATTTTGTTGATGTCGTATGGCTATTCTTGTATATCTGTGTTTATTGGTGGGGTAGATAAGATTTACGCCTCTCTTTCTAATACTGTTTTTTCTAACAAATGCCCTAATTGTGGTATAGGTAATCTTTATAAAACAGGGTTACAAGTTAATGATAATTGTGAAAGCTGTGACTTGTTATTAAAAGACCACGACTGTGGTGATGGTCCAGCGGTTTTTGGAATTTTTATTCTAGGTTTTATTATAATTCCATTAGCTATTGTGATAGATGTCAAATTCAGCCCTCCATACTTATTTCATATTATTGTTTGGCCATTTATCGTTCTTTTTTCTACATTTTTTTTGCTTAGAAAAATTAAAAGTTACTTCATTTACAAGAAGTTCATCCATCACCATTGAGTAAAAAAACTATAACATTAGTTTTTTTATTTATTTCGTTGGTTACTTTTTTATTAGGGATATGGCAATTGTATCGTTTAGATTGGAAAAACGATTTAATTAAAAGCATAAATCAATCTATTACTGATCCGTCTCAATTTAATGTTAATAATAGTTATAATCAGTTAACAGCTTTAATATTGAATGAAAATTTTACTATTCTAGATAAACCAATTTATTTAGAGTCTAAAACCTATCTAGGAAATACGGGTTATAATCTCATTTATCCTTTACTCTATAAGAATAAGTTATTTAGCATCATTAATTTAGGATGGTACAAAGACAAGAATAATAAATATCAAGAACTTAATCATCTCTTTAAAAATTTTAATGATATAAAAGTTTATGTTAGAGATTTTAATTCAGAAAAAGGTTTTTTTATCCCTGAAAATGATATTGAGAATAATGTTTGGTTTTCTGTTATGAAAAAAGACTTAGAGCAATATTTAGGCGAAATTTTTCCTTCTCAATACTATTTTATAGTTATAGATGAAAGAATTAATCTTTATAATTTAAATCCATTAGTTTATCTTAAAAATAATCACTTAAATTACTCAATTACTTGGTTTTTATTGAGTTTATCTAGCGTAGTGATGTTGCTAATTATAAGAAGAAGAAATGAATAGTTTAAAACAAGCATTTAAAAATTATTACCTACTTAACGACATTAGTGGAATTTTATTTTGGGATAACGCAACAAACCTACCTTCTAAAAGTGTTGAAGCAAGATCTGAACAAATGTCAATACTATCAGATTACATTGATCGAGTTCTTAGATCTAATGATTTACTAACTGAAATTAACTCGGTTAATCCATCTAATTTGACTGAAAAAGATCAGAAAAACCTTAGTTTGATGAAAAATATTGTTAAAAGAGAAAATGCCGTTGATCCTTTGTTAAAATCAAAATTAGTTAAAAAAAAATTAAGTTGTGAGCACCTTTGGAGAGAAGCGAGAGAAAATAATAACTCCTCAATAATTGAAAAAGATTTCAATGATTTATTAGAATTGGCGCATGAAGAGTCAGAGCAAATTTCATTTGCTACTAAACTCAGCCCTTATGATGCTTTAATATCAAAATATGATATAGACTATGATAGTAATAAAATCGATCAAGTATTTGAAATTATTAAAACCCAGTTAATTCCTCAGTATTTAGATGCAGAAAAAATTACCAGCCCATATATTTATTCGTCTAACTTTGATGAAAAAAAGATACTAGAACAAATCAAAATCAAACTTAGTAAACTTAATTTTGATTTTAACAGGGGTAGGATTGATCAATCTCATCATCCTTTTTGTGGAGGAGCAACAGAGGATGTAAGAATTACAACTAGATTTGAAAATAATATATTAGAGACTTTGTCAGCTTTGTTTCATGAAACGGGCCACGGGGTGTATGAACAGTTTCGACCTAAAAATTATTTATATGAACCAATTGGGCAATCGAGAAGCTTGAGCGTCCATGAAAGTCAGTCTTTGTTTTATGAAAATCATATTTTTAAATCTAAAGGATATTTTAATACTATTAAAACGTTATTTGACAATCCTGAAGATTTAGAAAAATCTTTTATTGATCACTATCATAAAATTAGAATCAATCCTATTAGGGTAAGCTCAGATGAATTTTCTTACCCGATTCATGTATTCATACGATACGAGATAGAAAAAATAATATTCACACAAAAAATCAATTTTAAAGATATTAGAAATCTTTGGAATAAGTATTACAAAGAATTTTTGGCTATTGATCTAACCTCTGACTCTGTGGGTGTGTTGCAAGATATTCATTGGTATGAGGGAATATTTGGCTATTTCCCAACTTATGCACTTGGTGCAATGACAGCCTCGCAGCTGAAGTTTAATTGTGCACAATATGATGCATTTTTAAATGAACCCAACGATGATAATGCTCAAAATATTGCCAAATGGCTTAATTCAAATATACATCAAAACGGTTCTTTATATTCCTCTGATGAAATGTTAAAAAACATATCCGGAGAAACTTTAAACTCTAGTTACTACTTAAAACATTTAACAAGTCGTTTTTTTTAATGAATTATATTAGCACCAGAAATAACCAGCAATTTTTTGATGCAGATCAGGTTCTTAATTTAGGTTTAGCTCCTGACGGGGGACTTTTTGTTCCTACGGAATTTCCCCTTTTTAATATTGATAAAATCAATCAATTAAAAGGAAAGTCCTACCATCAAATTGCTTACTTTATTCTTGAGCCATTTTTAAAAGATATTTTTAATGAATCGGAAATAGAGTTAATAATAGAAAGTGCTTATGCTAATTTTGATGAGGGTATTATTTCCATTACCCCAATTGGTAAAAATAGCTTATTAAATCTTTTTCACGGTCCAACCTTTGCTTTTAAAGATTATGCCATGTGTTTGCTTGCAAAAATTTATGAGTTTTATTTAAAAAAAAATAATAAAAAACTTGTCATTGTAGGAGCTACTTCTGGAGATACAGGCTCGGCTGCTATTCAAGCATTCAAAGGTATTGAGAACATAAAAATATTTATTCTTCACCCTCATAATTCTACCTCTCTTTTTCAAAGAAAACAGATGACAACTAGCGGTGCGAATAATGTATTTAATATTGCACTTCATGGTTCTTTTGATGATTGTCAAACCTTAGTCAAAAAAGTTTTTCGCGATGAAAAATTAAATAAACTTCATAATTTTACCGCCATTAATTCAATAAACTGGTTTAGGATTTTACCGCAGTCAGTTTATTATGCCTGGTCCTACTTAAACTATGGTCAAAAAAACTTTGTTGTTCCAAGTGGAAATTTTGGAAATGTTTATTCAGCTTATTTATTAAAGAAAATGGGATTCCCAATTGATAAATTAGTAGTGGCATCTAACGAAAATAATATTTTACATCGAATAATTAAGAATAATGACCTAACTTTAAATGAAGTTATAAAAACAAATAGTCCGAGTATGGATATACTTATTTCTAGTAACTTTGAAAGGCTCCTATCAGAGTTTCTTGGACCAATTGAAACTGATACTCTTTACCAGTCCATAATTCTCAATAAGCATAACAAACACCTAAATACTACTGTTCATAATCAATTATTAAAAAACTTTATTTCAGAATCATGCAATTCAAATGAGGTATTAGAACAAATAAAAAAGACTTGTGATGAATTCGGAGTAGTCATCGATCCTCATACAGCTGTGGGTGTTCGATGTGCTGAAAAATTAAACTTGGAAGACTTTATGTGTCTAGCTTGCGCCCATCCTGTTAAATTCCAAGAAACTGTAAAAAAAGCATTAAATGTTGAAACTACATTTGATAAGGATTTTAATTTTAATAACTCAGAAGTTTTTGATGAATTAGAGAATAATTATGATCTATTAAAGGAGTATATAATAAATAATGGCTAAGGTTACAAAGCTTAATAGTGGTTTAACATTAATTACGGATTATATCGATACCGTAGAAACCATTTCAGTTGGTATGTGGAATAAAGTAGGTGCAAGGAATGAGCACGAACAGAATAATGGCGTTGCACATTTGCTTGAGCATATGGCTTTTAAAGGTACTAAAAACAGATCTGCTTTAGATATAGCTAAAGAAGTGGAGATGGTAGGGGGTATGGTAAATGCCTATACCTCAAGAGAGGTCACGGCCTATTATATGAAAGTTTTAAAAGAAGACCTTAGTTTATCTGTTGATATTATCTCTGACATACTTCAAAACTCTACATTTGATGAAAAAGAATTAGATAGAGAAAGAGGAGTAATTATTCAAGAAATTGGAATGTATCTCGATACTCCTGATGATGTTGTTTTTGATAAATGGCAAGAAACTGCTTATCCTAATCAACCCATGGGCAGGTCTATCCTTGGTAAAACTGAAATTATCAAGTCTATAAGTAAAGACCAAGTACAAGGATTTATGAATAGTTTTTATCATCCTGAAAAAATGGTTTTTTCAATTTCAGGTAATTTTGATGAAAGCAATGTTGTTGATTTAGTTGATAAATACTTTCAAAACTTACCTAATGGAAATTCTGACCATTCACCTAAGGCTAAATACCAAGGTGGTGAATTTCGTCAAGAAAAAGATCTTGAGCAGGTCAATTTAATTTTAGGTTTCGAAGGCGTGGATTTCTATTCGGATTTATACTATTCAACAGCAGTTTACTCTGCAGTATTGGGATCCGGGATGTCATCACGATTGTTTCAAGAAATTAGAGAGAAAAGAGGCTTGGTTTACAGTATTTCAAGCTACACTTCCTCTTTCTCAGACTCAGGTATCTTTGGTGTGTATGCGGGAACAGGCCAGAAAGAAGTCACAGAATTAATACCGGTTCTTTGTGATCAAATAAACACAAGCGCACTTACATTTTCTCAAGAAGAGTTAAAAAGAGCAAAAGCACAATTTAAATCTTCTTTACTAATGGGGCAGGAGAGTACTTCTAGAAGATGCAGATCAAACGCATCCCAATATTTGATGCATAATCGAGTTATACCGCAAAATGAAATCATTTCTAAAATTGACTCTGTTCAATTAGAGGACATTGAAAAAGCAAGACTTAATATCCTAAAATCAGATATTACTTTATCCTCAATTGGACCTGTTCAAAAATTAGAAAATTTGGACGCTATCCGAAAAAGATTCAACTAAGTTTTCGGCTGAATTCCTAGCTAGTTCATCCACGTAGTTATTGTACTTGTCTATATTATGAGCTTTTACCCATTCCCATTTAACATTTAGTTTAGAGTTTAGTTCGTCTAATTTTTCCCAAAGATTTTGGTTCTTAACATTTGATTTAGTAGCGGTTTTCCAATTATTTTTTTTCCAATTCTTTATCCAGTCAGAAATTCCATTTTTGACATAATTACTATCAGTAATTAAGATAATCTCGTCTTTCCTTACAATGTTATAATTTAAAGCCTCTATTGCAGCTGTTAATTCCATTTGATTGTTAGTAGTTTCTCTTTGGAAGCCAGACATAGCTGTAAATTTATCTCCATCTTGCATTAAAAAAGCCCACCCACCATTTCCAGGGTTGCCTAAACAAGATCCATCAGTATAAATTCTTATCAAAAAAAGTCCTGAAGGTTATTTTTTTCATGAAATTTTAAAATTTCAAAGAAGTCCAAAGGGTTTTTATGGTTTACCTGACCTGAGTTATTAAAGTATTGATCGTGTAATCGAGTAAGAAAAAATCGAATTGCACTACATTTTAAATAAAAATTTAAGTATTCTTTTTCAGTTTGATTTAGAGATATATTATCTAGGTAATTTTTGAAAAATAATTGAAATTCATTTTCAAAAAAGACCTCCTGTTTAAAGAACCAAGCATTTATCAGTGTAGATAAATCATAAATGACACTATCAGTGCATGTAAAAAAGAAGTCTATGACTCCTGATACACTATCATCATTAAAAAATATGTTATCTTTAAATAGATCTGCGTGTATTAAGCCTTTTCTTATATTAGTTGGAAATTGATCATAAATATTTTTAATCAGATTTTTTACATGATTAAATTCTTGTAAATTTTTACCCTCATAATCTTTAAATTTTTCTAAGATATATTTCCAAGTTGGCAATAACATGTCATTTTCTCTTACTAAAGATGACTTCAAGCCTATATTTTGCATATTTGCCGTAAATTTAGCTAATGATGACAAATTTTTATTATTAAAATTTTTTATGGGTCTTCCTTGAATGAAGCTATAGATAGCACAAGGTTTGTTATGGATATTAAAAATATCTTTATGATTTATTTGAGTTGCTACAGGGCAATTAATACCTGCATTTTTAAATTCTGCCATAGCATTATTAAAAAATGGAAGGTCCTGTTCCTTTGTTCTTTTTTCAAAAATTGTAAATATATATTTTGATTTATCTTCTAGTTGTATAAGAAAGTTAGAATTTTCTACACCCTCAGTTATACCCTCTATTGATGCAATAACCCCAAGGCCATTAAATATTAATTGCGCATCTTCAATTTCTATATTTGTATAAACTGCCATTTTTTTTGGTATAAAAAGACTTATTTCTTTTTAAAAGTTATTTATTAATATTTACTATCATAATGTTTAAAATTTTAATATCAGCTATTTTAGCGCTAGTAATCACAAACTCCTGCTCTGTCAAAAATCCTTTTAATAAAAAAAATGAATATGTCTATTTAGATTGCCCTAAATCTTTAGTGCTACTAAAAGCTAAATCTATAGATTTGAATGATTCGAGCTTAAGTTTAAATAAAGATTTGAGCCTAATATGTTCAGAGCAAGCAAATAAAAATGATTTAGTATCTATTCAAGTTGATTATGAAGTTGAAGTGACCAGTCAAAAAAGTATTAATGATGAATTTACTTTTTGGTTATTTGTCACTAATAAACAGGAAGATCAGAAGTTGTATGAAGAAAATTTTACTAACTTAATTAATTTAGAAATACCAGAGGATAGTAGTGGTCAAACAATACAAAATTTTTCTTTCAGCAATTCTATTACAATTACAAAAGACGATTATAAAAGTGGCGTTAGGGTTTTCGTAGGAATTACCCCTAAAGATTTTAAATTAACTTAATTTAAAGATTTAAAATCTGAAATGCTTTTTTCAATTAGCTTATTTTTATCAGACTCTGGTAAATTATTTAAATAACCAACTATAATTTTGTTAAGCTCAATAGAGGCTTGGCTTTTGATTGATTGAATAGCAGATAATTCAATTTGTTTTATCCTCTCCAAGGAGTTTTTCTCTTTAGAAGAGATAGATTGGCGAGCTTTATCAATAATATTTTGAGATAAGGATTGAGCTTGGTTTTTTGCATCAGCTAATAATTGGCTTATCTTATTGTCTAAATCTGCTGTTTGCTTTTGAGCTTCATTAACTTTTTTTTCAGCCTCGGTGAAAGATTGAAGTGACTCATTGATATTTTTTTTAATTTCTTCGATTTTATTATCTAGACCGCCAATAAACATAGATCTAAATGGCTTAGCCATTAAAATAATGAAAATGACAAAGGAGACTGAAAGCCAAAACTTAGGATCTTCTAATAAGTGTTCCATTAGATATTGATACTCCCTTTATCTATATTTGTTATTTTAGATAAGAATGTGGAAGCAGAGTCTTTGAGTTGAGTATTTAGCTCTGACAATGCTTCATTTTTTTCTTTAGAAACTCTTTCCTCTGTGGCTTTTATTTCACTTTGGATTTTTTCCTCAGTTGCCTTAATGAGTTTTTCACTTTCACTCAATGCTTGATCACGTGCTTCAGTGATAATTTTATTTGCCTGTTCTCTTGCCTCTTTTAATTTAGTTTCGTAGTTCTCTACTAAAGACTCAGCTTTTTTGATTAATTCATCTTGTTTTGAGAGGTGAGAGTTAACAAACTCATCTCTCTTATTCAAAAAAGCTCTTATTTTAGGAAGTGTAAAATAAGTCAATACTACAAAGAGTATGACAAAAAATACACCCAGCCAAAAAAGCTGAGAAATAAAAGACTCGACTTGTTCTAATTGAGGCATCTAGTGATTTTACTTAATATATTTCCTACGAGAATAAAATCACTAGCGCAATAACTAATGCGAATAGGGCAATCGCTTCAACAAGTGCGAAACCTAACATAGTCATTGTAAACACTTCATTTCTTGCAGCTGGGTTTCTTCCAACAGCAGTAATGAATGCCGCAAAAACGTTACCAATACCAATACCTGCACCGATCACACCGATCACAGCTAAGCCAGCGCCTAAGTATTTAAGACCTTCAACTAGTTCCATATTTACCTCCTTATGTTCACCTAGTGTAAATGTAAAGCGTCGTTAATGTACAAGCATGTTAATATTGCAAAAACATATGCTTGTAAAAATGCAATTAGTATTTCTAGCCCTGTTAAAGCAATAATAAATACTAATGGCAGAATTCCGAAAAAACCGAGTGCAGAAACAAAACCTGCAAATACTTTTAATAATGTATGACCTGCTAACATGTTTGCAAAAAGTCGAACAGAAAGACTTACCGGTCTAGAAAGATAAGAAATAACTTCAATTGGAATAAGTAATGGCAACATATAAAAAGGCAAACCAGGAATAACAAAAAAACCAAAAAATTTAATACCATGTTTCACAAAACCTAAAATTGTTACAAATATAAAAACACCCATAGCAAGGGCTAGTGTTACTATAATATGGCTAGTAAAGGTGAAACTATATGGGATCATTCCAAATAGATTTCCAAATAAAATGAACATAAAAAGAGAGAAAACTAATGGAAAGTATTTTTTTCCTTCTTTTCCCACTGTGTCATTTAAAAGACTATTAATAAAGTTGAAGCCTAACTCGGCAGCTACTTGAAGTCGTGTAGGATATAAATCTTGGACAGAATTTGTTTTTTTTGATCTTAAAAAAGGAATAGAAAAGAAACCAATAATAAAGATTGTAGTGATAGTCATCCATAGTGATGAATTAGTAAATGAAATATCATGACCAAATAATTGCAGGTCTACAATGGGATGAATTTCAAATTGATGAAGTGGACTCTCGCCTTTTGCCATGCGCTAATAAAACAAATTTCTTAGTTTTTTTCTATGCGACTTATAAGCCTGTAAATATTCAATAAACCAGCAAAAAAACCTAATATTATCAGTATTATTAGCCCAAATGGCTTGGTCTCAAAGTACTTATCAATCATCAGTCCAATAACAACAGATACTCCTATTGCAGCAAGCAACTCAGTAGAGATTCTGTAGGCAAAGCTCAAGCCCTTCATGCCTGAATTTTTATTATCATCTTGATTATTCTGCATACTTCACCGCCTCTTCGAGTTCTACAGAAACAATTTGAGAAACTCCTTCTTCGGGCATTGTCACACCATAAAGTCTGTCTACTCGAGACATGGTCATTCTATTATGAGTAATAATAATAAACTTTGTTTGAACTTTTTCAGAAATTTCTTCTACCATACTACAAAAACGATCAACGTTGTTATCATCTAACGGCGCATCAACTTCGTCGAGGATACAAAAGGGTGAGGGGTTTGCTATAAAAACAGCAAATAATAAAGAAATTGCTGTCAGGGCCTGCTCGCCACCTGAAAGTAATGTGATATTTTGCATTTTTTTACCAGGGGGGCTCGCAAAAATTTCTAAACCTGAATTTAGTGGATCTTCATCATTCTGGATTAATTTTAAATAAGCTTTTCCACCACCAAACAACTTTGTAAAAAGTCTTTCAAAGTTTTCATTAACAATTGTAAACGCATCTTTTAGTCTTGTAATACCTTCCTTGTTAATTTTATTAATTGCATCATGCAATTTAGCAATAGACTCTTGTATTTCGTTTTTATCCTTAATGGTGTCATTTACCTTTTCTCTTAATTTAACATACTCATCTTCAGCTAAAAGATTGACTGCTCCAATTCTTTCTCTTTCTGCAACTAGTCTCATAACTCTTTTTTCAGCAGTTTCTAAATCTTCATCTTTTTTTAATTTTTCTATTTCTGTTTCTAGTTCAAATAAATTAGCATTTATTTTTTCTCGACAGGATTGGGCTAATTGATTGAGGTTGTTGGTAAAGTTAGAAATCTCCGACTCTTTTCGGATTAATTCTTCTTTAACAATTGAATAGTTTTGTTCTTTATTTCTCAAATCTTTTGAGAGCTCTTCTAATAGGTTTTCCTGACTTTGTAGTTCGTTATCAAACAATCTTTTTTCTTCATCAAGTTTATTGATTTTGTCTAATAAAAATTGCCTTTTGCTATCAATATCACCCGGATTATTTTGGGAAATCTCTAATTCTTCTTTGGCAGTTTTAATTCTCCCATTGAGATCATCTATTTTTTGTTGTGTGACATCAGCAATACGTTCCCACTCAATGATTTGTTTTTTTAAATCATTAATTCTTTTTTCTTTAAGTTCAGCCAATATAGAGGAGATATTAGCTTCATGTTCACTTGAAACATATAAACCGTCCCATCTCCATAAGTTACCTGCAATATCTACTATAGATTGACCGGCTTTGATCTTATGATGATTTTCTAATCCTAAATTATAATTTTCGACAATAGCAACATGATTGAGCTTATCGAGAATGTTTTTGGGTGCTTTAATTAGGGACGATGCAACTTGACATTCAAAATCAAATTGAATTTCACTTGTCTCGATATTTAAATCAGACCAATAAAAAATATCATCCTTATCAAGAGATGCTAAAAGCTCTTTACCAAAAATAGCAGCCACGACATTTTCATATTTTTTGTCAAAAGAGATATGATTTAATAAACTTCTATCAGTTTGACTGCCTCTAGTTGTTTTATTCCCACTTGTATCTTGTGATACTAGCTCCTCTAATTCTTTTTTTATTTCCATAATTTTTGAATTAGTTTCGTTATATTGTTGACTTTCTACATTGAGATCTTGATTTAATTGTTTTACGCGGTGCTCTAGATTGACCTTATGCTCTTCAAA
>JAYPCO010000007.1:15946-37354 GCA_038124765.1 Alphaproteobacteria bacterium
TTAATAACATCCTCAACTCTTAAGAGATTGTTCTCAGCGCCTTTTAATCTTAATTCAGAATCGTGCCTTCTAGATTGAAGTCCTAAAATTCCTGCCGCTTCCTCAAGAACCATTTTCCGATCTTCTGGCTTTGCCTGTGTAATTGCACCAATTCTTCCTTGGCTAACTATGGATGTCGATCTTGCGGATGTTGAAGCGTCTGCAAAAAGTAATTGAATATCTTTAAGCCTTACTTCTTTGCCATTGATATAGGAATTACTGCCTTCGCCTCTCCAAATTTTTCTAGCAATTTCTAGTTGTTTTGATTCATATTTGCTTTCTAAGCTAGTGTTCTCTACATCTACGAATAAACCAACCTCTGCCAAATTCCAAGAGGGTCTGTTATCAGTTCCATTAAAGATAAGATCATCAATTTCTTTACCTCTTAACTGTTTGGCTGATACCTCACCTAGGCCAAATCTTATAGCTTCAACTATATTTGATTTACCGCAACCATTAGGTCCCACAATTCCGGTAAGTCCTGGTTTTATTTCGAACTCAGTTGGTTCTACGAATGATTTAAAACCTTTAATAGAGAGTTTATTTAAGGAAAGCAAATTATTGATTCAATTTTTCTTTAATAATCTTAATAAACTCAGAAGCGGGACGATTACCAGCAACTTTTTGACCATTAATTAAAAAGGTAGGAGTGCTTTCAACGCCAAATATTTCTTGAGCACCAATTTGAAGTTCTAATAGTTTATTTTGATAATCCTCATCTTTAAGACATGAGTTTAATTGATCATCCTCTAATCCAAATTGAAGACCGTAGCTATTTAACATTTCAATAATTTGTTCTCCCGATTCCGCCTTAGTCCAAACATCATAATTACTGTATGTCGCGTCCGAGTACATAGACCTAATGGATGGATCACAATTTGCTACTATCGATGCGTAAAACGCTGCTTGGTTTAGTGGGTAGTCAATAATGTAATAATTAATATGTTTGAATACATCGCTTTCTTTTAATTCTTGCAGTGTTTCATTGTGAAATGCTGCACAGTGTGAGCAGCTAAACGATGAAAACTCTAATAAATCTATGCTTATTTCTTCCGCTGACCGTATTAAAGGCGAGAGTTCATTATCTGTAAGAAATTGCTGATACTCATAAATTTTTTCTTTTGCAAAAGAGAGCCATGGTAAAAATACCAAAATAATTAAGACAGATTTAATTTTTTTCATTTATTTTACTAATAATATTTTCAAAAATTGATTTTACTTCTAGATCTTTTATATCATTAAAATTTTCATTATTAATAGTTTTTACTGATGAGTTATTATTATCTCTGCTTGATTTAGCAATATAGTTTTCATTACTAAAATTATCTTGAAAAAATATGATTTTATTAACTTTTAATCCAAGAATTTCTTCCATTTGGATCATGAGTTGATTTGTCTTGGTATGCATTTTAAAAGAGATTGAGGGGTCTAAATTTAACTCAATATTTAAAGAATCACTTTTAGAATTTAACGTAATTTTTTTAATACTTACTAAATTAGCATCCTTCTCAAATATTTTATCCCAATTCTTAATAAGAAGAGTGCTTAACTTTAATTTTTTTTTATTTATCTTATTGACTAGGTGGAAAGCAATATCATTAAGTTTGTTAATTTTCTTCATAAAAATAATTTTATTAATTTAATCTTACAATGGTTTAAAAGAAATCAAAGAAACTTATACTGGAGGAGAAATAGAAACATTTACCTTACTTATTTATCGGAGGTAATGTTGCAACAAACAACTGTACCAACAGTAGAAAATAAAATAGAAATTTTTTTAAAAAAATTTCCAAATTTTCAATCCTTTAAAAGAAAAAAATTAGAAGACGTAATGTCAGTTTGGTCAGGGCTTGGGTACTATAATAGGGCAGTTAACTTATTTAAATCCATGCAATTAATTAATTTGAAATATGGCGGTATGCTCCCCAAATCTAAAATAGAACTAATGGGGTTACCAGGCATTGGTAAATATACTGCCAATGCAATATTAGCAATTGGTTTTAATAAGAAAGCATTCCCCATTGATGTTAACATTAAAAGGCTAATTACTAGAATTATTGGCAAAAATATAAATGAAGATGATCTTGAACTGCTATTAGAAAATTTATTTATCAACAAAAAATCTTTTAGGAAGTTTTCTGAGTCAATGATGGATTACAGCTCCTCGATTTGTTTAAAGAGCAAACCTAATTGTAGCAAATGTATTTTTAAAGATTTTTGTAAATCTGCTAATAAAACTTTTATCGTTAAAAAAATAAAAAAGAATATTAAAAATTTAGATTTTTATATAATCGAAAAAAATAATAAAATTCTATTTATTAATAATCCTTCATTTAATTTTTATAAATCATTTCCACATTTGCCATCAAACTTGGACAAAAAAATCATTTCAAACATTAAAAAGACTAATATTGAAAAAATAAAATCTTTCAACTATTCCATAACAACAAATTTATTTAATATAAATGTATATAAAGTTAGCCAGTCTTTAAGTGTTCAAGAAGCTAGTTGGGTTAATATTAGTTCAATTAATAAGTTGCCTTTACCAACATTATTTAAAAAAGTATTATTTGATTAGTTATTTTCTAATTTTTTTTCTAATTTCATCAATGGAGATTAGTTTTTTTGACTTGTCTTCATAGTGCCAGAAATCCCATCCGTTAAAAGAAGAGGTATTATTGACCTTGGCAGCGATTTTATGTATGGAGCCCCTCTCATTTTCATATGAAATACTACCATCAGAGTTAATAGTTGCCCGGTAGCTTTTTTTATTATTGTACAAATTTGACCCAGGTTTGAGATAGCCACTATCAATTAAAGTACCAAAAGGAATTTTTTGTACCGGTTTATCTTTTTCATTTAACTCAAGTAACTCATCTTTTAGAGATTTGATATTTTTAATTCTTCCAGTTGCTAAGTTGAAGTATGTATTATCTCTTTCAAAACCAATAAAATTTCTTCCAAGATATTTAGCTGCTGCACAAAAACTGCCGGTTCCTGCAAAAGGTTCCAAGAGTAAATCTCCTTTAACTGAGGTCTGGAGAATTATTTTTTTCATTAAGGAAAGGGGTTTTTGAGTTGGATGAGCAGTTTGATTGTTAGGGAGTTTTAATCGCTCTTTTCCTGAGCATATGGGAAAATTCCAAATACTTCTCTCTTGTTTATCTTCATTAGCCACTTTTAAAGTATGATAGTTAAATTGATATTTTGACTTAGGACTTTTAGAGCACCAAATAAGTGTTTCATGGGCATTGGTCAACCTAGTTGCTCTAAAATTTGGCAATGGATTTGATTTGGCCCAGATGACATCATTTAATATCCAAAAATCTAGATCTTGTAAAATTTTACCAATCCTAAATATATTATGATACGAGCCTATTATCCATAAACCCCCATCGTCCTTTAGAACTCTTTTACATTCTTTTAAATATTGAGTTGTAAACTCATCATAGCTTTCAAAACTACCAAATTTATCCCAATCTTGACTGACACCGTTTACAACAGAGTGATTAGGCCTTGTAAGTGTTTTGTTAAGTTGAAGGTTGTAGGGTGGGTCAAGAAAAATTAAATCAATACTGTTACTATCGACACCTTTTAAGAGATCAATACAATCGCCTAAATAAATTTTGTTGGCCTTCAACATGGAAGAATCTTAGCTTTTTAGAGGAATCTTGAATAGGGAGGGATGTTTATATTGTTGATAACTACGTTGATAACTTATTAATTATTTGCGTAATTGGTTGATAAGTTTTTCTATGATATTTACTCACACCATAAATCTTTATAGCATCCAAATGTTTTTTAGTTGCATAACCAGCATTTTTATCCCACTGATAAAATTTTTCAATTCGGTGAAGTTTTTCTAATAACTTATCCCTGAAGCATTTAGCTACGATAGATGCTGCAGATACCTGTGGATATTTATCATCAGCTTTAATTACAGCACTGATATTGAATTTTGATAAACCTGAGGGAATAAATTTTCCATCAATAATTATTTCGTCATCTAAGGCACTAATTTTTAAAATTGCTTTTTTCATAGACAATAAAACAGCATTATGAATATTCACTTCTTCAATTTCTCTTTTTTTTCCAATAACTATGCTGTAATTAAAATCACTATTCTTATTTCTTTTGAGAAAATCGAAGATTATCTCTCTGTTTTTTTTTGTAATTTTTTTAGAGTCTTTTATAGGAAAAGGTAATTTTTCAAAAAAATTATTTTTAGCTCTAAAGGCGCAGACGACCAAGCTACCAACCAACGAACCTCTACCAACTTCATCGACACCAGTTATGAATTTATTCATTAAGTCGAGGGATTAATTCAATAAAATTACAAGGCTTATGTCTATTATCTAATTGATAAAATAAGATTTCATTCCAAGCATCTTTAACTGCAGAGGTGGAACCAGGTAGGCAAAATACATATTTTTTGTTCACTAAAAACGCACTGCTCCTAGATTGAATTGTTGATGTGCCTATTTTTTTATAACTTAAATATCTAAATAGTTCTCCAAAGCCAGGAATTTCAATTTCTGCGATAGATTTTACTGCATCTATAGTGTTATCTCTGCCCGTAAGACCCGTACCCCCCGTTGTGATAACTACATCATCAATTCCAGTTTTGGTTATATTTTCTATGTGTTGGATGATGTCTTGAGGGTTATCTTTAATAATTGCATATGAAGAGCAATGATGATTTTTATTTTTAATAGCTTCTTTTAGAAATTTTCCAGATTTATCTGTCGTTTCATCTCTTGAATCTGAGATAGTTACTATGCCAATATTTATTTTTTGAAATACGATTTTATCGTCAATCATTTACATTAATCACAATCTTATTATTCTCAATTAATTCATCAGCATATTTAAATGAATTATGATTGATTAATTCGTATATAACAAGATTTGTTAAAACTCGTTCTACAAATAATCTTGTTTCCCTTGAGGGAATAGACTCAATTAGTAGAAAACTGTCGTCATTAAATGTTGTTTTTTTCATCCATTTAGAAAGGTTCCCTGGACCAGCGTTGTAGGAAATTAGTGCTTTTAAAAGATCGCCATTGATATGGTCTAGCTCAAGTAAACTTGCAATATACAAACTTCCAGTTTCTATATTAATTTTTGGATCATAGAGATATCTTGGGTTAGCTTTAAAATCATATTTTTTGTTAACCATTCGGGCTGTTGAGGGTAGTATTTGCATTAACCCATATGCCTTTTTGCCACTTTTTGCAAAGGAGCTAAATTCAGACTCTTGTCTGATCATACTAGTGATCAAAATAGGGTCCATCTTTCCCATATCATAATTATTTATCCATTTTGGCATTGGATAGAGATACTTAATGGGGGCGTTTTCTTTGAATAGATATTTTGCTGTTTTGATTTGTAGAGAGCTTAAATCGTTTTGAATTGCAAATTGTAGTATAATTTTTTTGAATCGATCATTAGTCAAATTTTGAACTCTATTCATTTCAATTTCCGCTATAGGCAGTTCGCCAATTTCAACTAATGCTTCTATTCTTTTTCCTAAATTTGTATTAAGAAAAGATTTTAAATCTGACTCTGTTTCTTTTTCATTTATATCAATATCAACTATTGGTTTATCGAGTATGCGACATGATAAGATAGAGTAAATATTAAATGAGGGAGAACATGCAGAATTAAGTGCTTCTAAAGAAGCATGAAAAGTGACAGTGTCCTTTGCATCTTTTGATGCAGACAAAAAAGACCAGTAGGATCCAGCATCGCCCAACCAATCATTATTAGTAATTTTAGATAGTATCAAAAATTGTCTTGAGGCTTTTTGATATTCGCCTTGTCGATAGTATGATAGCCCTTTTATCCATAACCCTTCAGAGTAAGGTTCCTTTAAAAAAGCATTATCATTTAGAACATTTATCGCCTTTTCATCTAAATTTGCTAAATAGTAACCATTTGCAATTTTAGAGAGTAAGAATGATTTTTCTTTTTCATTAAAATATTTTATATGATGATTTAAATATTCAAGTGCCCCAGTTGGCCAACCTCTTCCAACCCTTGATCGAATGGTATTATAGATACTAACTTTTTTAGAGTAGTTTTTTTCTGAGAATATTTGTTTTAGAGGACTCGGTGTTTTGGGTTTGTTTTCATCTTGTTGAAATATTTGATCTAAATCGGGATAACGGTATTTTTGAGGTTTTTTTGCATCACTTGGCATCCTCTTTAAGGCAAGTTTATAGATACGATTAGCTTCATAGTGATCGCTATATGACTCTAACCAGGTTTTTAACTCTAGAAAGCTTGATCGATGCTTTGTGGGGTGTAATAGTTTTAGAGCCTCTACATGCCCCATAAGCGTCAAATCATCAAGTTTTGCAATATTTTTTTCACCATTTTTGAAATCGCCATTACGATAATCATTGAAAATCTCTTTATAGAGATTGATGTCATTGTTCGAAAGTGCAAAAACACTTTTTGAAAAAAAAATAAAAAATAAAAAAATTATAATTCTCATATCAGCCACCCAATTGCCTGCTAATTTCCTTTAAATCTTCCCAAGCCTCCTTTTTTAACTCAGGGTTATTTATTAACATTAGAGGTTCATATAAAACCCTACATTTTTTTGGCGTAATGTCATTCGGAGTATTAAAATCAAACCATTTTCCTCTTAATGACATTGATGATAAATCTGTAGCTAAAAGCATTTTTATACAAAAATTAGAGAGAATAATTAAAAATTTTGGATTTAATAATTCAATTATTCTGTAATTTATTATTTGCATCGTTTGAATAAAAGAGTCATTTTCTTTTATTTCTTCTAGGCCTCTAGGTATGTATGAGCATAAGGCTATTTTGTCTCTATTAATTTTAATTCCTTCTAGCATTTTATCAAATAATTGACCGGGTTCGCCGTCTAGAATTTTATTATCATTCACACCGCACTTACCGTACATGAAAAGTATTTTTGATTTTTGGTTTCCTTCAATAAGATTAACATTTAGTTTATTATTTTTATTAAAAGTATTATTCAAAAAATTCTGAAGATCTTCAATGGTTTGAGCATCGTTAGGTGAAATAATTGAGTTCGACTTAATTTTAATGCTCTGATTACTATTTGAAATATATTGTTTATCAGCATGTTTTTGATATTCATTTAAATTCATCAATTCCAAAAGAATATTTTTTTGATACTGTTTAGAAATTGTCATGCTTAACCTTTTAAAAATATCCCTATTTATATTTTGTTTTCTTAAGGTTGTATATTCTAATGCAGGTCAATTTATCCCCTCAAGAGATAATCAGATGCTAAGCTCTATATATTCAGAGTTTAATAATGATTTCATTGCTTGGGATGAACTTCCAAAATATGAGGAATTTTCAGATCCATCTCAATTTTTTTTGAATTCAATAATCTCCGGTAATGCCGACTTTGATGATATAACTAATAATTTCAATAATTTTTCAGTAGAACTAATTAAAGCATTAAAGAACTTAAATAGAAATTACTGCTCTAAATTATCATTTGATAACCCGAAATATATTTTTGAGGAGGTAATGTTTAACAGTTACAACTTCTGGATGTCATATTGCAATCAAGAAAATTTTACTAATAACTCGTTAGATCAAAAATTAAATTTGATTGATAGTCGTTTTCAAAATATTCAATTTATCAATAGATTATACTTTTATTATTTAGAAAATGAATCTGCAGGAATTTTAAATTTATACAAAGAACTAGATTCAAGTGATCTTATTTACAGCCTTAATTCAAAAGAAATTAATTTGACTAAAAATATTTTTAATAAACAAAAAATTAATTTTGATGATAGTAGGATTTTTCAAAAATCTAATTCGTTTAGTGGTCTAACTTTAGAGTTAGATGAATCTTATCAAATAAATGACTTCAGAGACTTAATTTACGCACAAGTTTTTCAAACAGGAATTTATTATTTTTATGCTCAACAATATAGTGATGCGATTGGATTATTATCTTATTTAGAGTTAATTGATAAAAAAAATAAAGATTTTTATATTTTTAAAAAATTATCTTTATTCTCTGAACTTTTAAATGATGAAAAGTTAATTAACAGATTAGAGAAACAACAGTTTAGTAACGTAAAATTTGATTTCTTTAAACAACATTTATTAATTTCACTTATGAATGAAAATGATTTGAGTTTTGATGAACTAACTTCTTTTAACAAAGGTTTTGATGGTTTGACGGAGTGGCAAAAACTTGAGTTAAATCTAGAGATAGCTATTGAAATGTATAGTCGTAATGAAAATCTAATTGCGTTAAAGTTTATTGAAGATTGTTGTCTTGATTTAATTGATATTTCTCAAGATCCTATTCATTTATTTAAGTATGGAATTTTGCTAGAGCGCAATGAAAAAACTAAAAAAGCAGAACAAATTATTAAAAGAAGTATTGATTTATCCAATAATAAATATCCATATATTTTAAATTATTTAGCTTATTTATGGGTAGAAAATAATAAAAATTTAGATGAAGCTGAACAAATGCTTTTACAGGCAGTAGAGGATTCTAATTATGAAGATGGTGCAATTTTAGACAGTCTTGGATGGCTATATTTCAAAAAAAATAATATTGAATTAGCAGAAAAATGGGTACATCAAGCTTATCTAATGGAACCAGCAGAGCCAGAAATTATTGATCACCTCTCTCAAATTTACAAAAAACTAGGTAGAGATAAAGAGTCTATTTTTTTAGATAATAAAATTATCTTATTTCATATCGATTATTATAAATATCAAGAGATAATTAATAGATATGAGGGTTAAGCTTCTATCCCCGGCAAAAATAAATCACTCCCTAAGAGTAATTGCTTTTAACCAATTAGAAAAAAAACATAAATTAAGTTCTAGAGTTAATTTACTCAAACTCTCAGATATAATTACTATCTCAAATAGTAAAAAACTTTCCATTAATTACTTTTACCAAAAAAAAAAATTAATTATTAAAAATGATATAATTCTTAAAGCGATTAAATATTTTGATCATAAATATAATAAAAAATCCAATTTTATAATTTCTATACAAAAAAAGATACCTATTGGATATGGCCTTGGCGGAGGCTCCTCTAATGCTGCAACAATTTTAAAATTTTTATACAAGTTTTATGATTTACCAAGTTTGCATTTTTATAAAGATGCACCTTTTTTAGGATCTGATGTATTGCTTTTTTCTGATCAATCACCAAAAATTATTGACGGTCTTAAAAATGCTAGATCCACATTGGGGTTAAACAATAAGATACCAAGGTGGAGGAAAATTTTTTTAATTTTTCCTCAAAAAAAAAATATTACAAAAGTTATATTTCAAAAATACTTTGATGATAAAAACAAATATCTAAAATTGAAAAAAAATAAAAATGACTTGATTTATGCTGCTTTTGAAAAGAATAAAGAGTTAGAGCGGATTTATAATTTTTTGAATAATTTTAACGCAAATTTTAAATCTTTTGGCATGAGTGGCAGTGGTTCATGTCTTTTTGTTTCATTCAAATCAATTTCAGCTGAAAAGACTATAAATAGACATTTTTCTAATAAATTTCCTTTGGTTAGAATTGAAAAAACCTATTATTTCGGATAAGTTCTTAAAATCTTGATGGGGCGTAGCCAAGCGGTAAGGCACCGGTTTTTGGTATCGGCATGCGTAGGTTCGAATCCTACCGCCCCAGCCATATTTCATATAAAACGAAAAGTATTAAACACATGAGTAGCTCATTAATTTTATCGTTAAAAGAAGTCTTTGTTAGTTATCATAAAAACGAAATTTTTAGAAATATTGATCTTAATATTCATCGAAAAGATTTCATTGCACTAGTAGGAAAAAATGGAGCAGGAAAATCTACACTCATGAATGTTATAGCTGGTTTGCATGAAGTAGATAACGGAGAAATATGGCATATTGATAATATTGCAGTGAATTATTTCAATCAAAATTTCATTTTTAATAATGAAAAAAATTCAATCGAAAATGAAATTAAGTCTTCATTAACTAAGAATATTGAAGAATATGAAATTGATATTTTTTGTAATTATTTAAACCTCTCTAAAGATGAAAAAATTATTAATTTATCGGGAGGGCAAAAAAAACGTGTTGCCTTAATTAAAACTTTAATCAAAAAATCAGATATTCTTTTATTAGACGAACCAACTAATCATTTAGATTTAGACACTATAATTTGGCTAGAAAACTATTTAAAGAAACTCGACTGTTCCATTATTTGTGTCAGTCACGATAGGCAATTTTTAAAAAATTTTACAAATAAAATTTTTTGGATCGATAGAACCCAAATCAAAGTTAATCATAATGGATATTCTGATTTTGAAAATTGGTCTAATTTCTTACTAGAACAAGAAGAAAGAGAGCTACAAAACCGTAAACAATTTGTAAATATTGAAATGACTTGGGCAAATAGAGGTGTTAAAGCAAGGGTAAAAAGAAATACACGACGTTTAGAGCAGGCAAGGGAATTAAAAGATAATTTAGATAAAGATATTAGTGCTTTTAGAAAGGCTACCAGAAAAATTCAAATAAACGTAGTTCAAGATGAAGGCAAAAACTTTAAACATGTTGCGGAGTTTTATAATGCTGGTTTTTACTATGAAGGTAAAAATCCAAAAATAATATTGAGAGATTTTAATCTTAAAATTAATAAAAAGGATAGAATTGGGTTATTGGGCAGTAATGGATCAGGAAAATCTACATTTTTAAAAATACTTCTTCAGGAATTAAGCCTTTTGGAGGGTTCTTTAAAAATAAGGAATGAGCTTGAGTTTTCTTATTTTGATCAACTTAGAAACGACTTAAAGGATAATTTGCCAATTAAGAAAATTCTTGTTCCATCTGGGGGTGATTATTTAAATACCAATGGTCGAGAGCGACATGTATGTAGTTATTTAAAAGACTTTCACTTTGACCCCTCAAAAGCTAATGACCCAGTTGGCAGTTTATCAGGTGGTATGAAAAATAGATTACTGCTTTCAAAGGTTTTATCTAATCCTAAAAGTGGCCTTATACTAGACGAACCAACTAATGATCTTGATATTGATACTTTAGAATTAGTAGAGTCTATTCTATCAACTTATAATGGAACTTTGATTGTTGTCTCTCATAATAGAGATTTCTTAGATAAGCTTGTAAATAAAATATTATTTTTTAAAGGTAATGGTGAAGTAGTCATCTTCAATGGCGGATATTCTGACTTTCTTTTACATAAAGAGAATTTGATTATAGCTGATCAAAAAAATAAATTTGAAACAACTTCAATTAATCCTCATAAAGCAAAAAGTCATAATAAATTAACTTACAAATTAAAGTTTGAATTAGAAAATTTACCTCAAGAAATCGAAAAGCTTAAATCGGAAATTATTGCCACTGAAGCAATACTATCTAATCCTAATTTGTATCAGGAGGATTATGAATTATTTTTAAAAAGTTCAGAAAAAATTGGAATTATACAAAATGATTTAGAAAAAAAAGAGGATAGGTGGTTAGAGTTGATAGAACTGGAGGAAAAATCTGAGTCATAAAACTCAAATAGATACCATTCTAAATAAATCAGGTTTAGCTGATATATTTCAAAATTGTAATATTGATTTTCAACAAACTTATTTAGTAGGGGGAGTGGTAAGATCAATATTTCTTAATGAACCGGACTGTTATGACTTAGACCTAGTAGTCCCTAAATTAAAGGAAAATATAATTAATTATTTATCTCAAAATTATGAAGTTCAATTTTATCCTAGTTATAAAAGCCTTTCCTTTAAAATTGAAAACTATGAAATTCAAATTAATTCTTTTCGCAAAGATGTTTCTTCTACTGGAAGACACGCAAAAACAAAAGAAACATCTTCTTTGAAAGAAGACTCTAAGCGAAGAGACTTTACAATTAACAGCGTGTATTTAAATTTAAAAGGTGAACAGTTTGACTTTTATTCAGGAATTGACCATCTTAAAAAGAATTTGGTTAAATTTATTTTTGATCCAATTGATCAAATACAAAAAGACTATTTAAGAGCAATAAGGTATATTCGTTTTTTATCGTTATTTAAAAATCCATTAACAAATGATTTAGACATTGAAGCTGTTTTGTTACTTTCTAAAAATGTTTTTGATTTTGTAAAAAAAAATAAAATAGCAGAAGAATTTAGTAAATTATCTACAATGCCTTACCCAAATAATTCATTAAAATTTGTTCAAAATCATAAAGAACTAAATCAATTCTTAGATTTCTTAAGATGATGCAATAATAGTAGTGGCAACAATTGCTACTGAAGTTGCAAGGTTTAGAGACCGTGTTTTAGTATTCATAGGAATAGTAATTTTGTCAGTTATGGATTCATGAATAGTGTTTGGTACCCCGGCAGTTTCTTTTCCAAACATTACAATATCATTATGATTAAATTTAAAATTATATAAGCTATTTTTTGTTTTGGTGGTTGCTAAAATAATTCGCTTTTCATGAGTATTACAGTACTCGTAAAAATTATCCCAGTTGGCATGTTTAATTAAATTACAATACTGAATATAATCCATAACCGCTCCTTTGAATCGTTTATCTGTCATAGAGAAAGATAAAGGTTCAATGATGTGGAGAGGAAATTCTAGACAAGCCGATGTTCTTATTATAACTCCAAGATTTTGGGGCATATCGGGTTGATATAGACAAATTGAAAAATTATGCGTCATGATGACTACTACTTATGCTACATCTTACCAATAAAATCCTTATAAATTAAATATTCTTATGTCAGAACAAAATACACCTAGACGAGATTTTATTAAGCTAGCTACCATGACCTTGGGTGGAGTAGGTGCAGCTAGTCTTGCTATCCCATTTATAACTAGCATGAATCCTGGAAAAGATACTCTTGCGCTGGCTTCAACCGAGATTGATTTATCTCCACTTAAAGAAGGTCAAAGTTTAACAGTGATATGGAGAGGTAAGCCAGTTTTTATCAAGCATAGAACATCCACAGAGATTGAAGAGGCAAAAAATGTCTCAATGGAAGATTTAAAAGACGCCGAAGATGATTCTAAAAGAGTTCAAGACAGTAAATGGTTAGTTGTTTTAGGCGTTTGTACACATTTAGGTTGCGTTCCTTTAGGTCAAAAAACAACAGATGTAAAAGGTGATTTTGGCGGATGGTTTTGCCCATGTCACGGGTCACATTATGATACCTCCGGAAGAATAAGAAAAGGTCCGGCTCCAAAAAATTTACCGGTGCCCCCTTATGTATTTTTAACAGAAAGTAAAATTAAAATAGGTTAACTTTAATAAATGAGCGCAAACGATCCACAAGGTTATAAAAAAACATTAAGTTCCCCATACACAGGTATTAAAGGCTGGATAGACTCTAGACTTCCGCTAATTAGAATGATGGAAGCAGAGTATTTAAAATTTCCTGTCCCTAAATCATTAAATTATTTTTGGTCATTTGGTGGAATTGCTATGTTTTGTCTAATTGGATTAATACTTACTGGAATTTTTTTAGGCTTTCATTATAAGCCTTCAGCTGAGGATGCTTTTAATTCTGTTGAAAGGATAATGAGAGATGTTAACTATGGCTGGCTTATAAGATATCTTCACGCAAACTTAGTTTCTTTCTTCTTTATCGCTACTTATATTCATATTTTTAGAGCTTTATATTTTGGATCGTATAAAGCCCCAAGAGAACTAGTTTACATATTCGGACTGATTATGTTTTTCCTTATGATGGGTACAGCTTTCCTTGGCTACACTCTACCTTGGGGGCAGATGTCATATTGGGGTGCTACGGTTATCACTAATCTTTTTTCTGCAATCCCATTTGTGGGAGATGCTATCTTAACTCTACTCCTCGGCGATTTTAATGTAGGAGACGCAACTATTAATCGTTTTTATGTTCTTCATTGGTTATTAGCTTTTTCAATTTTGGGCCTTGTCATATTCCACGTTATTACATTGCACATGACTGGCTCAAATAACCCCACCGGTTCAGAACCCCAAAGCTGGGATGAAACGCTCACTTTTCACCCATATATAACAATCAAAGATTTAAACGCTACAATACTTTTCTTTATAATTTTAGCTTTTGTACTCTTTTACTATCCAAATATTTTAGGTCACTCGGATAATTACATAAGAGCTAATTCCATGGTAACACCGGCTCATATTGTTCCTGAGTGGTACTTCTTACCTTTTTATGCCATCCTTAGAGCTATTCCAGATAAACTAGGTGGAGTTATAGCTATGTTTAGTTCAATTGGACTTTTAGCATTACTACCTTGGCTAGATACCTCAAAGGTTAGATCTTGTTTGTATCGTCCAATTTGGAGAATTTGTGTTTTACTATTTGCTTTAGATTTCTTTATTTTGATGTACATGGGCGGTAAGCCAGCCGAGGGTATATATGTAATCATTGCCAGATTTGGAACAGCTTATTGGTTTTTATTCCTTCTAGTACTTGCCCCTTTGGTTGGATTTCTCGAAACTCCTAAACAGCCATTAACAATTTCTAATTATCTAAAAAGCAAGAAGGCATAAATGAAAAAATTAATTTCTTTATTTCTATTGTTATTTTCAGTAAATGCCTTTTCTGCAGGTTCAGCTATAGAAATTCCTAAATATGACTGGTCATGGAAAGGTTTTTTTGGAACTTATGATAGAGCGGCAGCACAAAGAGGATTAAAAGTTTATAGAGAAGTATGTGCGGGTTGCCATTCAATGAATTTAATTTCTTATCGTAACTTAGAGGCATTGGGTTTCAGTGAAGCTCAAATCAAAGCAATAGCAGCAGACTATTTAATCCAAGATGGCCCTAATGAAGAAGGGGATATGTTTGAAAGAGAAGCATTGCCCTCTGATAGATTTGCTAATCCTTATCCTAATATTCAAGCAGCTAGAGCTGCAAATAATGGTGCTTTACCGCCCGATCTATCTTTAATAGTAAAAGCCAGACCAAAAGGCGCTGATTACATTAAATCCCTTTTAATTGGTTATACTGAAGCACCTCATGGAGTAAATGTACCTGAGGGTCAATACTATAATCAATTTATGGAAGGCAATTTAATTGCTATGCCTGCTCCTTTGTCAGAGGGCGCAGTAGAATATGATGATGGTACTGAAAGTTCGATTGACCAAATGGCTACTGATGTAACAACATTTCTTGCATGGGCGGCTGAACCAAGCCTTGAAGATCGAAAAAGAATTGGCCTAAAAGTTATATTATTTTTAATAGTTTTGTTTGTTTTGGCTTATATATCAAAACAAAACATATGGCGCGACGTCAAATATTAAACTTTATTAAACATTAAATAGGAAATGCATCACATCTCCATCTTGGACGACATATTCTTTACCCTCTAAACGTAGTTTGCCTTTTTCTTTAGCGCCTACTTCCCCTTTAAAAGTTATATAGTCATTAAATGAAATAGTTTCTGCTCTAATAAACCCTTTTTCCATATCAGAGTGAATTATACCAGCGGCCCTAGGGGCTAAATCGCCTTTTGTGATAGTCCAGGCTCTTAATTCTTTTTCACCAGCAGTAAAATAGTTAATATAATTCAAAATCTCATAACCTTTTCTGATAACACGTTTAAGCCCTGTTTCTTCTAGACCTAAGCTTTCTAAAAATTCTTGTTTTTCACTTTCCTCAGTAATTTGAGATATTTCAGATTCAATTTTTGCACTAATTAGCAATACTTCTGAATTATTTTGATTTGCATAATCTTCGACTTTTTTAGTTAGATCATTGCCATTGACAGCTGAACCTTCATCGACATTGCAAATATACACAACAGGTTTTGTAGAAATTAATTGAAAGGTATTTAAATAGTCTATTTCATTTTTATCTAGATTAGAAATTAGTCGCTCTTCTTTGGAAATAAGTTCAATAGATTTTTCTAAGATATTTACCTTTTTTTTATCATCATCTGTTTTTTGTATTTTTTTTAATTTTTGATAATTTTTTTCAAGAATATCTAAGTCAGAAAGCGCAAGTTCCGCATTAATTATTTGAATATCATCGATGGGGTTAATTCTATTTTCAACGTGTTGTATATCGTCGTCCTCAAAGCATCTGACAATATGAAATAAAGCGTTAACTGATCTTATATGAGATAAAAAAGCATTTCCTAATCCTTCCCCTTTGGATGCCCCCTTGACTAGGCCAGCAATATCAACTATTTCGAATGCTGCGGGAATAATTTTTTGCGGTTTGCATATTTCAGCTAAATGATTAAGACGGTTATCAGGTACTCTCACCAATGAGCTATTAGGGTCAATGGTAGCAAAGGGATAGTTTGCAGCTAATGCTTGTTCGTTTTCACATAGAGCATTAAATAAAGTTGATTTACCAACATTTGGTAGTCCTATAATTCCACATTTCATATTTTTATACTCCTAAATTTGATAAATGCTTAGAAACAAATATTTGAGACATGTTTAAATAAATAATTTCATATAAAGCCATCAATTTTTTTCTTTCTTCAATTTTAAAATTACCTAATACATGTTTGGTAACTAGATTTTTATGACCAGGGTGATCAATACCAATCCTTAATTTCCAATAATTGTCGCCAATTTTACTTGAAATACTTCTTAACCCGTTATGACCTGCATTTCCACCAGCAAATTTTATCTTAACCTCTCCCAGGCTTAAATCCAATTCGTCGTAGAGGACAAAAATCTCATCATCTTTATTTAATTTACTTGATTTTAAACTTAATACCCCACTACCTGACTCATTCATATATGTTTCAGATAGAGCTATTTGACAATCTACTTCATCTAACTTAAATGAGTTTGAAATAGAGTAGTTTTTAAATTTTTTAATTCTTAAATCTAGTTTTTCTATTAGGTATTGACCTAATATTAAACCAGCATTATGGCGATTATTAATGTGTTTTGTAGTAGGATTGCCTAAACAGAAAAGCGTTAGCATGAAGACATTCTATCAGAATGAGATGTCTATTCTTCTTCTTTCTTTTCTTCGGTTGCAGCTTTTTCATCAGCTTCAGCTGCTTCATCTGCTTGAGGTTCTTTTTCAACTTTAGGCGCTTGAATTGTTGCTAACATAAAGTCTCTACCCAGGATTGTTGGTTTCATACCTTCGCCTAAGGTAACAGAACTTAAACGAATATCATCGCCAATTTCTTTGCCTTCCAGAGAAATAACAAACTTTTCAGGTATATTATTGGCTAAACAGCTTAATTCAATTTCTCTTCGAACTACGTTAAGAACACCGCCTTGTTTAATACCAGGAGAAAGTTCTGTATTAGTAAATTCTACTGGTGCATGAACAATGATTCTTGTTTTATCATCAACTCTTTGAAAATCGACGTGGATAGGTTTATTTTTAACTTTATGTCTTTGAATGCTTTTAACAATCACAGCTTCTTTTTTATCTCCAAACTGTACTTCAAAAATTTTGGAATAAAATCCACCTTCTTCGAATCTTTTTTTAAGTTGAATAGTGTCAACAGCCACCATAATAGGATCTGCATTGCCACCATAAATAATTGAAGGAATAAGGCCTTCTTTTAAATATGGAGCTGTATTTCCCTTTTTTCTTTCTTTTGCGGGTATGTTTCCACTGATTTTCATAGGCTGAGTTTATACAACAATTTCAGGGATTAATCAAATAGAGAAGAGATAGAACTTTCATTATTTATCCGCATAATTGCCTCACCAAAAAGCTGCGCAACAGAGATATACCTCATCGATTTAGGAACCTCAAAAGTGGGCTTGATAGAGTTGGTACAAACCATCTCCTCCAAAACCGAATTATTGATATTATCTAAAGCTTTACCTGAATATACGCCATGTGAACAGTAACCATATACTTCCGTGGCTCCTTTTTCCTTTAAGGCAATAGCAGCATTGCAAATCGTTCCACCAGAGTCAACTAGATCATCCACTATAATGCATCTTTTGTTCTCAACATTTCCAATCACATTCATAGCGGCAGAAACCCCAGGGGCATCTCTTCTTTTATCGATGATAGCTAAATCAGCATCAAGTTTTTTGGCAAACGCCCTAGCTCTAATAACCCCACCAACATCTGGAGATACAAAAACCAAATTTTCGTTTCGCTTATGTTTTTTTATGTCGTTAATAAAGAGTGGGGCGGCATATAAATTATCTAAAGGTATATCAAAAAATCCTTGAATTTGTCCTGCGTGAAGATCCATAGTCAGCACTCTATTAGCACCAGCGGTTGTGATTAAATTTGCAACAAGTTTTGCTGAAATAGGAGTTCTAGGGCCAGTTTTTCTGTCTTGTCGCGCATAACCATAATATGGCAAAACAGCAGTAATTCTTTTTGCAGAACCTCTTTTTAAGGCATCAATTGCAACTAAAAGCTCCATTAGATTATCATTAGCTGGAAAGGATGTTGATTGTATTAAAAAAACATCTTCACCTCTGACATTTTCAGCTATCTCAACAAAAATTTCCTTATCGGAAAATCTTGTCATGGTTGAGTCAACTAAAGGACATTTGGTATATTCTGAAATTTCCTTAGATAATTCTAAATTACTATTACCGGAAATAATCTTCATGAGGCTTTGTTTATATATTAAAATATATTTTCATACAAAAGTTAATTTATACAAACTAGACTAATATTTCTTCCATAGTCTTTAAATTTTTTATGACAACTTAACCTGTAACTAAAATAATTGTTATCTGTATAAGTGTTTTTTCTAATATCATTTATCATGCTAATACCCAGATTATTAAGTCTAGATTTTGCGGCTTTAGGTAAATCAAAAAAAAATTGGTTTTTTGATTTTGAAATAGACATTAAATCATCTCCTTTTAGGTTTTTGACAAAACTCTCAGAAACTTCATATGAAATTCGTCTAATACATGGGCCAATAGTTGCCTTGATTTTATTATTTGAAGCACCGATTTTAATCATTTTTTTGACAGTATTTTCAATTACTCCTGTTACTAATCCTTTCCACCCCGCGTGACAAATCCCAATAACTAATTTTGATGAGTCTGTAAAAATTATCGGAATACAATCAGCGGTAGTTATCCCAAGGATGAAATTAGGGTTTTTAGTAACAAGGGCATCGCAATTAAAATTAGCGTCAGAACTATTTACAATCATACATTTGTTTGAATGAGTTTGAGTAGGCATGACTAATTGTTTATTAGATTTAGTAATAACTCTCATTGCAATTTTTAAGTTTGATCTGACATTTTCAGGTCGATCCATGGATTTGATTCCACAATTGAGAGATTTATAGATGCCCGTGGAGACACCATGATTTTTGGTAAAAAATTTAAATGTAATTTTTTTCAAGAGATTGATCCAAATGAAATATTTAAAAAAATATCGCCCATATTGTCAAATTTATTGGATGTAATTATTTCATGTGCTTTATTGAAGTTCACTTTATCTATTTTTTTTATATCCTCTGTAAGAAAATCATTTACTAGATCTTTTTGCGAGGAAATCACTGGATTAAACATTTGAAATACTTTTTTGATTAATTCGAAATTTACGCTAAATGAATAATCTACATTTTCAAAACATTCAAACAGATTAATTTTTTGCTGATTAGAAATTAATCTGAGCGTGCTAGTTTTGGGTAATGATCTATATCCATAATCTGTAGCTGTAAAATAAAAGTCTCCATATAGCTTTGATTTAAGATCTTCTAATAAATTCAAAATTAAATTAGAATGTTCGATGATATCCCCCTCTTCAAAAGCATAATCAGAATAGAACTTTATTAGATAATCTGATAAAAGCGTATTTTCTCTTATTAAATGAAACTTATCATTTTTATAGTCTATTTTGATTTCACAAAATTGACGGTCGTTATAGATAAATTGTCTACTCCCAAAGGCATCAAAGAACTCATTTGAATATATAAAAACTACCTCATTATCTTTAAAGGTAATTTGATTAAGATCTTTATATATCCTACATGAGTAGGGCATTGTTTTTTGAATTTTCTCTTCAAAGTATTTACTTTTTTCTAATAAAGATATCTGTGTAACCTCTATTTTTTTTTGACGTAAATACTCCCAAATATCTTTAGTCAAAAGACCATTTCCAGGCCCTAATTCCAATAAATGGACTTTATTTACGAGGGGGAATTTTGATAAAAACTGCTCGCATAAACAATAGCCAAATAAAGAGGAAATTTCTGGTGTGGTAATAAAATGACCCAATTTACCGATTTTTTCATTTTCTCTCGAATTATAAAACCCTTGAACATCATCAAAATTTGAGATTTCTACATAGTCCTGAAGATTTATCGAACCAAGCCCTGCTATAAGGGTTTTAATTTTTTTTTCTAAAGACATATGTTAGTAAAACCACCCCTCCAATCAACATGGGAAGAGATAGAATTTGGCCTTGAGAGAAATAATTAAATTTGAGACCTACCTGAACATCAGGCTGTCTTAAAAATTCAATTAAAAAACGAACTACACCATAGTTTATAAGAAATATTGCTCCCAGAATTCCAGATTTTAATTTAAATTTAAAATGTAAAATTGTTAGAATAATTAAGGGTATTAAGCCCTCTAATAGTGCCTCATAGATTTGAGATAAGTGTCTATAAATTTCCTCATTAGGATATCTAATACTAATAAAGAAATCAGTCTTTCTTCCAACAAGTTCTTGATTTAAAAAGTTTGCTATTCTGCCAAGAAATATACCAAAAGGGGTTGTGAGGCCTCCTAAATCGGCCATAATTAAAATAGAACTATTATTTTTTTTACAAAATAAAATTACACCTATAATGATCCCCAAAAGAGCTCCATGAAAAGACATTCCTCCTTCCCATACTTTTAAAATCTCTAGGGGGTAGTCGAGGTAATAGGAGAGGTTATAGAATACAACATAACCTAGTCGTCCACCAAGTATGACGGACATAAATATATAAAAAAAAAGATCATCTAATTGTTTTTTATTCAGTTTAAAATATTCGAGATGTTTTTTTAAAAAAAAATAAAAGTAAAGAAATCCAGAAATATACGCTAAACTGTACCAACGTATGCCAAATCCTAAGAAACTAAAAGCAACAGGTGATAAAAATTCTGGGTACTCAAACACTGTCAAAAGTAATAATACAAGTTATATCAGTAACAAAGATAAACTTTATCTTAAACTCTCTAAAATGATTGATATTTCTCTTAATAATTACGAGCTATTTAAGGTTTTAAAGTCAGACTTTGATAAATTAAAAAAATATTTACCTTTAACCAAATTTAAATAAAACCGTATTTTACTCACAATTTAATACTATATCTAGTATATTATAGTAACTGATATGTGATATATATTGTGTATGTCCAGTAAAAACATTGATTCTAGCCCAATCTCAGTTTTAGAAGATATTTTCAATGT
>JAYPCO010000007.1:37454-40651 GCA_038124765.1 Alphaproteobacteria bacterium
TACAAACATAGTTTGCCTATATCTGGTAGTGCCTCAAGCTCTGATATTCGAAAATATTTAGAAAATATATTATCTGAGTTTAATCACTTAGTTTCAGTGCTTTTGAAAAGCGATAAAGTTTTTCAACAATCGCATAATTTAATTAACCAAAAAATCATTGGCCACGCCTAAGTATAAAGTTCTTTTTGTTGGATACGGCCATCTTGCCAAGGCCTTACTTTCAAAGCAATTTCTTAAATCTTCAACTGTTCATGCTATAAATTCAAAAAAACAAATTTTTCATATCAATATGAACAAAAAGTTAAAAAGTTTAAATCAAAGTTATGATTATATTTTTTTACTTGTGAAACCGAATACATTTAAAGAAATCGGAGATACTTTTAAAGATTACATAAATAAAAATTCAATAATTATTTCTTGTATGGCTGGAGTACTAATCGAAAACTTATCCAATAAACTAAATACAAATAAAATTGTTAGAATTATGCCAAATGTAATGGCAAAATCTAATAAATCTCAGACTTACTTATTTTCTAAAAATAAAAGTCTAATTAATACAAATTTAAAAAAATTATTAAGTCCATTAGGTATTTTAATTGTTGCAAGTAAAGAAGATCAAATGAATTTAGCTACTTCTGTATATGGCAGTGGTCCCGCTTTTGTTGCATTTTTAATCAATGCCTATATCACAGCCGCTAAAGAAATAAGTAAAACAAATCAGATAAAAGAAACGCATGTTTTAGATTTAATTAAGAGTGTATTAGAGGTAAATCATTCTTCTCGAGATCTTACAAACTTTATAAGTTCAATCGCTAGTAAAAAAGGAACAACGCAAGCAGGTGTTAAATATCTTGAGTCGCAAAAAATCAAAAAAACATTGTACACTACTCTTTTAAGGGCTTATAAACGTGCTAGGGAACTTAGCATTGAAGCCAAATAAATTAACTATACCTCATTTAAAAAAATTAAATAATATTGCTCATTCCGAGAAATTTTTTCAAAAAATAAAAGTTTTAGATAAACAATATTCAGATTTTGAAAAATTTCTCCACGATTTAGAGATTTTACTAAATTCCAAAATAGCCATACCTAATAAAAATCTTAATTTACAAGATAAAATATTTGAGGGTATTACTAATCGCCTTGACTGTTTATATGACATTAAGAATATTGCTATTCGAATTTATTTAGAGTCACAAAAAAATCCCAAATACTTTTTAACATTAAGCAAATCAATTAATTTATATTTTGCAAAATTTTTGAATAATCCCTTTGAGATTGCTATGGCGTTTACAGTGTACGGTATAGCTTTTAATACATGGATTGAAGACAATGAAGACATGGATAAAACCATGGCAATTGTCGGAAATACATTTGATTATTTTAATAGATTTAAATCCTATATTGTTAAATGAGTATTCAGTATTCTGATTTTGAAAAGGTCGATATAAGAGTTGGAACTGTAGTAGAGGCTAATTTCAACGAAAAATCTAATAAACCAAGTTTGGTTTTAATCATTGATTTTGGTAAGGAGTTAGGTTTAAAAAAAACATCAGCCCAATTAACAAAGCATTATAAGCCCGATGCATTAATAGGAAAACAAGTTGCTGCGGTAACAAACTTTCCTCCTAAACAAATTGGAAAAATGATATCAGAAGTTTTGGTTTTGGGTTTCCCTGACGAAGAAAACCAACCCGTGTTGATAATGCCAACAACTAAAATTGAAAATGGTGGAAAACTTTTTTAATTACCAGTAGAAACTGATAAGCTGATTATCACTTTTAGCCCACCATATGAAGATTTTTCAAATTTCAATTCACCACTATTTAATTTAATCAACTTTTGAACTATAGATAGGCCTAAGCCTGTTCCTTGATTTAGCTGTTCAGCACCTTTTGTAAAAGGTTTAACTAATTGTTCATTTGAAAGTGATGTGCCTGGGCCATCATCTTCGATGGTGATTGTCCAAACATCTTTTTTAAAAAAGGAGGTAAGAAAGATTTGATTTGCAAATTTATTTGCATTATCAAGAATATTAACAATTGCGCGTGTTAATTGATTTTTTCTAATTAAAATAAGCTGATTTTCATTTTTAATAATATTTAATTTCTTATAATTTTTTGCAATTTCAGAAATTATAATTTTACTTTCGACATCATCTAAATTCTCATTTCTTTCATTTTTAATAAAATCCAAATAGTGATTTAACATTATGTTCATTTCTGAGATGTTTTTGGCAATTGAATTTTTTAGTTGTTCATTATTAAGTTCCTCGATCATAAGATTAATTCTTGTTAAGGGAGTTTTTAAATCATGACTAATGCCTGCAAGCATATTTCTTTGATTTTCAATTGTTCCTGTAATGTTATTTTGCATATTATTAAAGTCTCTTATCAAACCTCTCACCTCTGAAGAACCAGTTGGTTTTAGATTAGGCGTTTCAATTCCTCTACCAAAACTTCTAGTAATGATTCCTAGTCGTTTCAAAGGCTGTATTTGTTTTTTAATAAATAGATAGGATATTAAAGATAAAATTACACTAATTGTGATTGTCCATAGAAAAAAACCGCTGACTGACTTGAGTTCTATTCTTTTTCTAGGAACTAAATAATAATATTTGGGATCTTGTTCATCAAAAAATATAAAATATGTCTTATTTTGATATGCTTTGAAATTTGGAGCAATTTGTGAAAGTGACTGATTGATCCTTTTGTTAAAAATCCAATTTGAAATATTTTCAATCTCGCTAGCATCAAATTCTTCAGATCGTACAATCTGTAAAGTATTTGCTAGTAGATTTATCTCTGAAGAATTTTGGTTAAGTTCTAATATCTTAATTTCATTAGTAATCGCCTGGGCATTTCTTTTTAGAACTAAGTCCCAATGTAGTTCAAAGAATATTATAATTCCAACAATTTGAACTAATACTATTGGAATAGTAATTAAATAAACTGACCTAGCTAATAAACTGCCTGAAAAGTTATTCCAGTTAAACATTAAATAAAAATTTTGTATCCTTTTCCGTGAACGGAACGAATAAGATCATCAATTTGACATTCTTTTTTTAATTTTAATCTTAATCTAGATATCTGCATATCGCCACTTCGTGACAAAAAATCCAGCCCTAGTTCTGCATTTAAAAGATCTCTAGTTAGATATTGATGGGAATTATTAATTAATAATTTAAGAATTTTTAA
>JAYPCO010000008.1:0-7214 GCA_038124765.1 Alphaproteobacteria bacterium
GATTTATAATCAATAGATCAAAATTTTTAATATTTTCTTTGATAAGCTCTTGTTGATGTCCTTTACTTGAAGTTCCTAAAAGACCACCAAATATTTTAGGGTGAAGCGTTTTAACTCTCCCGCCTAAAATTTCTTTTTGTTTTGTGTAGTTAGAAATCTCAATATGTTTTATTTTATTATTTTTTAAGTATTGCGAGGTCCCACCTGTTGAGTAAATAGTAAATTTTTTATCAACTAAAAATTTAGCAATAACATCCAGGTTTGTTTTATCAAAAACAGATATAATTACATTTTTATGTTTAAACATTAGTTAAAGTATTCACAAAGTTGGTTGGTTGCTAATGTTAAATTATCTTGTTTAAATAAAAAAGATCCTGCTACTAAAACATTTGCGCCGGCTTCTGCACACAGCTTCCCAGTTTCAAAATTTATTCCACCATCCACTTGAAGATCAATTTGAATATTTTGAGAATTAGCAAATTCTCTTATTTTTTTAATTTTTTCTAGCTGGTCATTCATAAATGACTGTCCTCCAAATCCAGGTTCAACTGTCATCACCAATATTTGATCTAAATTTTCTATGTATGGTTTGATAACTTCCCAGTTTGTTTTTGGTTTAAGTGAGATGCCACATTTTATATTAGATGATTTAATAGCTTTAATAATTTCATTAATATTTTCATCAATCTCAACATGAAATGTGATTAAATCTGCACCTGTTTGGATGTATTCATTGATAAATTTACCAACTCGATTAATCATTAAGTGCACATCAAAAACTTTTTTTGAAAACCCTCTTAAATTAGAAATAAACTGTGGGCCAAATGTTAAATTTGGCACAAAATCACCGTCCATGACATCAAAATGAATGTACTCTGCTTTGGATTTATCCAAATCTGATATTACCTTTTCCATATTGGAAAAACTTCCGCCCAAAATAGAAGGTGAAATAATTACAGACATTAATTTTTTGCTAACATTGCTATAAAAAAAATATCAGAGCCACCTAATGTTTCAAATTCTTTAGGGTTAATAAAATAACCATATTGATTTTTGATCATTTTATCAGACTTCAGCTCAACCACACTTAAGTTTTTATGTTTTTGCAGCAATTTATCAATCACTTCGATTGTCTCAATTTCATGAAAAGAACAAACAATATAGAGTAAGAAACCACCATTATTTAGTATTTTTAGTGCCTTATTAGCTAATTGTATTTGTTGCTTTTGTTTAGCAAGAAGCGATTTGATGTTTATTTTGTTAATCACATCTGGGTTTCTGCGAAATGTACCTAGTGCACTACAGGGAGCATCTAATAAAATGGACGAGTATTTATTACCTTCGTTAAAATTTAAAAAATTAATTTTAATGGTTGGGAATTTAAGATGCAGTCTTTTTAAATTTTCATGCATTTTATTAATTTGCTCTTGAGATTTATCCAAAGCAGTTACGTCAAACCCCAGTGAATTTAACAAAATACTTTTCCCTCCTGGTGCTGCACACACATCTAGAATTTTTTTATTATCAAATATTTGATGAGTGGATTTGATTATTTCAAAATTACCAATATCTTGAACAAAACAATCCTTCTCTAAATTTTTATCAAGATAAAAAACCCTATCGGCGTATATAGCGCCTTTCTTTTTAGTAAGACAAATTTGATAGTCTTGCGGAATTTGAAAAAATGATTGAGCTATATATTTTTGTATATTTTTATCTAAAAAAGTTTTTTCAATTATTTTGACAAATGATCGTGGCAAAAGAAAATTTTGATAATCCTTTTTAATTTTTTCTTTGTTTCTTAAAATATTTCTTAAAACTCCATTAACAAGTTTATCCTTTTTGAATTTTTTAGACAGCTCAACACTATCGTGAACAATAGAATGATCAGGTTTATTTGAATAAAAAATTAATATTAAACTTAATTTTAAAATTACAACTATATTAGAGGAGGTATTGTCATTTATATAACTACTTAATATCTTTGAATTATTTTCAATTTGTCTGTAGTACTCTTGTATATTTAAAAATAAAAAAGGTCTTTTAATAGGTGGGAACTCCCCGATTGTATTATCGATAGATTTCCCTAGATCAATCTTTTTGATTGAGCTAAATAAATTTTCAATATCAGTTTTGCTAGATGTTTTTTGATCCGTCAACTAATGACTCAACAACCCCTGGATCGGCTAATGTAGAGGTATCTCCTAATTGATCTGCCTCATTAGAAGCAATTTTTCTAAGAATTCTGCGCATTATTTTACCTGATCTTGTTTTGGGAAGCCCAGGGGCAAATTGAATTTTATCAGGTGTAGCAATAGGGCCGATTTTTTTTCGTATCCATGCAGTTAATTCTTTTTTTAAATCATCGCTTACTTCCACTCCCGTATTGGTTGTAACATAAGCGTAAATCCCTTGACCTTTAATATCATGAGGAAAACCAACTACGGCTGCCTCTGATACTAATTCATGTTCTACAAATGCACTCTCAATTTCTGCAGTTCCAAGTAAGTGGCCAGACACATTAATACAATCATCGACACGGCCTGTAATCCAATAGAAGCCATCCTTGTCTCTTCTACAACCATCACCAGTAAAATATTTTCCTTTAAATTGACTAAAATAGGTTTCAACAAATCTTTTATGATCACCGTAGACTGTTCGCATCTGTCCAGGCCAACTATCAAGCATGCAGAGCTTGCCCTCACACTCACCCTCCATCACATTGCCATTATCATCTACTATTGCAGCTTCAATACCAAAATAGGGTTGCGTGGCACTACCCGGTTTTAATTTTGTCACCCCGGGGATAGGAGAGATGAGATGGCCGCCCGTTTCTGTTTGCCACCATGTATCAACTACAGGACATTTATTTTTACCCACCACAGATGCATACCAGCTCCATGCTTCTGGGTTGATGGGCTCACCCACCGTTCCTAAAATTCTTAAAGAAGATAAATCACACTTCTTAACAAAATCATCGCCCTCTTTCATTAATGCTCTAATGGCAGTAGGTGCTGTATAAAAAATATTAACTTGATGTTTATCACAAACTTGCCAAAAACGAGAGAAGTCTGGGTAATTAGGCACACCTTCAAATAAAAGTGTCTTTGCTCCATTAGCTAATGGTCCATAAACGGAATAGGAGTGACCTGTTATCCAACCAGCATCAGCAGTACACCAGTAGACATCGCCTGGGTGATAATCAAAAGAATATTTATGTGTAAAAGAGGCGTAAACTAAGTAACCGCCCGTTGTATGGAGAACCCCTTTGGGTTTTCCTGTGGAGCCTGATGTATATAAGATAAAAAGCGGATCTTCGGCATTCATAGACTCACAATCACATTGATCATCAACTTCATTTAATAACTCATCATAGTAAAAATCATTTTTGCGATGAAGATCATCTTGTGTTTTTGTATATCTCACAACTAGTGTTTTAATAGAGTCATCACAACTTTCTAAAGCAGTATTAATATATTGCTTAAGAGGAATTTTTTTTGATCCTCTTAAACCCTCATCGGCAGTAATAACAAATTGCGATTGACAGTCTTTTATACGTCCTGCAATTGACTCCGGTGCAAACCCCCCAAAGATAACAGAGTGCACAGCGCCAATTCTAGTACAAGCAAGCATGGCAAATGCCACTTCAGGGATCATGGTCATATAGATTGTTACTCGGTCGCCTTTTTTGACCCCCAATTTTTTTAATACGTTTGCAAAACGACTAACTTCTGATTTTAGTTCTTGATAGCTATAAGTTTTAGACTGAGATGGGTCATCGCCTTCCCAGATAATAGCTGTGTCATTGGGGTTCTTTTCTGCATGACGATCAACGCAGTTATAGCAAACATTAAGCTCACCATCCTCAAACCATTTGATGGAAACATCGCCCTCATAGGAAGTATTTTTTATTTTTGTAAAATCTTTAAACCAGCTAATTTGCTCGCGTGCAACCTTTGCCCAAAATTTTTCTTTATCAGCAAAGGACTCTTGATACATCTGATCAAACTGATCTTTTGTTAAAAGAGGGTTGTTTAATGGAAATTCTTTCATTTTAATCCCCCTAGCTTAAGCAATTTTTTCCATTCATTCAAGGCTACAGGCATGACACTTAAACGAGATTGTCGTACCAAGGGAAAGTTATTAAAAAAAGGATCAGATTTAATTTGTGATAAGTAAATGTTTTCTAAATCTTTTACATATTTTACATCCACCATTCCAAATCGACCTGTTTCATCCGTGTGATCAGGATAATACTCCTTGATAACTGTTACGATGCCTTTTATAGCTCGCTCTTCGCCTGAGTGATAAAAAAAACACTCATCGCCTTTTTTCATTAACTTCATATTATTAGAAGCTTGGTAGTTCCTCACTCCATCCCAGTGAGTTGTTTTCTTTTGTTTTTGTTGCTCCCAGGACCACGTATGGGGCTCTGATTTAATTAACCAATAATTTTTAGAGGAAGTTTTCATGAATTAAAATATTAGGCGTTGGTCTTACATTGTATTGTTTAGATTTTTTATTACTACTCATAAGTATCTCTAAGGCATTCCAAGCAATCATAGCGGCGTTATCCGTACAAAGTGAAAGTGGTACTTGATGAAAAATTAAATTTTTATCTTCGATAAAGTTTCGAATAGAAGAATTTAAAAATTTATTTGCAGCCACACCGCCACAAATTGAAAAATCTTTTATTTTAATTTTATTATCATTTAAATAATCTATGGCTGTTGCAATTTTCTTTAAAAAAATTTTTCCAATAGTTGTTTGAAAAGAAGCAGAAAAATCTTTTTTAAATGTTTCTGTTAATTTATTTTTTTTTATCAAATCAATTGAGGCTGTTTTTAGACCTGAAAAGGAAAAATTTAAATTAGCTTGTTTGGTTAAAGGCAAGGGCAGGTCGTATTTATTAGCATTTCCTTTGATTGCTAATTTTTCGATGATTGGCCCACCGGGATAGCCCAGACCCATTGCCTTAGCCACTTTATCAAAACATTCTCCAGCAGAGTCATCAATGGTTTTGCCTAGGGTGATAAATGATTTAGCGTTTTTAACTAACACTAGGGCAGTATTGCCCCCTGAAACTAATAAACATAAATAAGGAAAATTTAGATTTGAGGTTAGTCTTGGCGAGAGTAAATGGGATTGAAGGTGATTAATGGGCATCATCGGCTTGTTAGCGCTCATAGCGAGTCCTTTGGCAAAAGAAGATCCAATAATTAGACTCCCGATTAAACCCGGCCCGTGTGTAGCAGCAATAGCATCTATTTTTTCTAAATTTATCTTTTGGATGGATTTGCCCAAAATAGACATAATATCTAAATGTTGGCGTGCCGCCATTTCAGGGATAACGCCCCCATAGTCTTTATGAAATTTTCGATGATTGATTGTTTTTAAAAATTCAATTTTTTTTGCACTATTTACAACAGATATAGAGGTATCGTCACAAGAACTTTCTATTGCTAAAACTTTCATTATTATAAAAAAATATAGATTCTTAATATATGGCGGAAAATCCAAAAAATCCTGTTAAAAAAAATTTTTTTCAACGCAATCTTCTCTTGATTATTATCATTCTAATAATCGGAGCTGGTTTAGGATATCTATACCAGAATAATTTATTAACTTTTCAAATCCCCACTAAGTCTTCTCCAATTGTAGAACCAACTCCATCTACAACTGCCGTTGTGGCAGAGGATGTACAAAATAATCAATTGCAAGAAAAAGTAGATCGTTTGGAAAATTTAATCATCGAACTAGCACAAAGTGTTCAGAACATCCCCCAACAAGAAATTATTATTCCCCCGCAAGAGCCAACACCCATCGAAATTTCAAATTCTGAAGCCTATGAGCTAATCTTAAATATAAATCAAATTATTATAAATATTGATAATCAACAGATTAGAAATAAACATATTCAAAAACTACAAAGCCAGTACTCATTTTTTCAAGAAAGTAAATTGGAAGAATTACTAACCTTGCCCGACTCATCATTTTTAGCTCAAGATTTAATTGCTAGTGAGAAAGATTATGTAGCAAATGAGTTTTTAAATAGTGCGCGTCTTGCATGGTTAAAAAAAATACTCGCTAATTTATTTGATGTCAGTGTTGCTAAAAATAATTCAAGCGCCTTATCGAATTACTTTAATTCGATTATGAATAGAAATTATGATTTGGCATTAGTTGCATTTGATAATCTTACCTCCAACCAAAAGTCTTATTTTAAAAGCTCTTATGAAATCGCTAAAAAGTTTAATGAAAACAAAATTTTTCTGGAGAATATGATTTAATGGTTCGGCTATTAATCATTTTATTAGTTTTTGTATCGGGGTATGGCGGGCTATTTTACCTATTTAATAATGCTGGTAATGTCTCGCTTGTTATTGGCATATGGCAACTCAGCATACCGATTGTTCAATTCTTATTTATATTCATCACTTTTTTAATATTAATAATTTTATTTTCGTACGCATTTACAAAAATGTTTATTTATCCAAGAGCTGCCTATATGCGCTATAAGCTATCCAATGAGCAAAAGGGATTAGTTCATCTGCGTGAAACACTGCAAGCTATTACCGAGGGCAATACAGACCTAGCAGCTCAAAATCATAAAAAATTTAAAAAATATTTAGGAAGAGACCCATTAAATAAAATTTTACAAACGCAAATAAAACAATCCAAAGATCTCAAAATAGTAAATGTCGAGCGTGGCTCAGACTAACTTAGAAAAATAATTCCAGCACCAATACAGGTAACTGTAGCTCCTATTAAAGCCAAATGGCCAGCATAATTTTTAGTTACAAACCACAAGATAGGAATGGTCATAATAGGCATCGTGCTTGATAGGGTGGATATAATCCCTGGATTCCCATTCTTAAGTGCATAAATGACAATTGTCATACCCACGCCCATCCCCATAAATCCTAAAAAAATTGCTAGAATGGTTTTTTTAATATCTTTAACTTTTTCTAAGAGATTATTTTTAGATATAAAAAATAAACTGATTGTCATTAAAACAGCGGCGAGAGTAATTCGTATATACGAAAAAATAATAGGGTCGGTATAAGCTAGAACAGGTTTTGATAAAATAATGGCAATGGCTTGGCATATTGCCAAACCAACTCCTGCAAACAAACCGGCATATTTATTGCCCTGAATGTTTTCTAAATCATCGTTGGGAATAGTTTTATTAAATTGAATTGCAATGATAATTC
>JAYPCO010000008.1:7314-26108 GCA_038124765.1 Alphaproteobacteria bacterium
ATCATCGTTGGGAATAGTTTTATTAAATTGAATTGCAATGATAATTCCTCCAAATACAAGGGCACAACCAATTAACTCAATAAACGTAGGAAGAGTTTTTAAAAAAAACTCTGCCATAAAAATGGTAAAAGGAATTTGTAGTGAAAATAAAAGTGCCTGTCGTCTAGGACCCAGTCGCTTTAAACAAATATATAAAAAAGTATCGCCAATAATGATGCCAATCAACGAGGATAAAAAAATTATAAAAAAAACATGCGACTCAAAATAAATTGGTTCCCAATATAAAATTACATAGGGCAAAAATAGAATAACAATTCCGTAAAGCCTTAGAACGTTATAATTATAGCTTCCAAAGTACCGAACAATTCTAGTAGCGGATAAAGCAGTAACAGACCAAATAGCGGCAGCACTTACTGCTAAAATATAGCTTAACACGAAAGGATATTATTATTTTGGTTTAAAAAAGATATGCATAAAAAAAGGGGCTTGAGCGCCCCTTTTAAAAAAATTTATTTTAAATAATTATCGTCTTTGACCAAAAAACTGCATTAACATGATGAATAGATTGATAAAATCTAAGTAAAGTGTTAACGCACCCATGATGGCTGCTTTTTGAGCAAAGTTTGTGCCTGCAACTTGGTAGTAAGTTGATTTGATACGCTGTGTATCATAAGCAGTTAAGCCAACAAAGACTAAGACACCAATTGCTGATATCACAAAGTGCATCGCACTACTTTGCATAAAAATATTCACGATGCTGGCAATGATTATTCCAAAGAGACCCATTATTAAAAAAGATCCAAACTTTGTTAAATCACGCTTAGTGGTGTAACCGTAAATACTCATTCCTGCAAAAGTCCCGCAAGTAATAAAGAATACTCTTGCGATGCTCATGCCTGTATAGACAACGAATATATATGATAAAGAAATTCCCATTACTGCTGAAAAAGCCCAAAAGGTCATTTGAGCAGCGGATAGTGACATTTTTTGTAATCTTGCACCTAAAAAGAAAATGAATCCAAGAGGGGCAAGCATCACAATCCATTGAAGGCCAGTCCCATATATAGCTCCCATTAATGCAGGAGACTTAGAAAAACCCCATGCCACCAAACCACTAATCGCTAGACCAGAGGTCATGTAGTTATAGACTTTCATCATATACTCCCTGAGTCCCTGATCGATTACGGTCGATTGGGATTGAGCATAGGCGTTTTGTTTTAGTTCAACCATTGTTTCTCCTTATGAAATTAATATGGCTATTTTCTTGATCTATTTCAAGTAAAACCGTATGAATCTTTTATGAAATTCAAAACACTAGGAAAAACAGACTTGAAAGTCAGTCTTATTTGCCTTGGCACCATGACATGGGGGCAGCAAAATACTCAAGAACAAGCATTTGAACAAATGGATTACGCGGTAGATCAAAATATAAACTTTTTTGATACAGCAGAACTTTATTCGGTTCCCCCTAAACAAGAGACTTATTCTTCGACCGAAACAATGATCGGCAATTGGTTTGCAGAAAGAAAAAATAGAGAAAAAATTATTTTAGCAACGAAAGTTGCAGGACCGGGTCTTCCATGGATACGAGAAGGCGGCATGCAATTTTCAGAAGAAAGTATGACGCAAGCTTTGGAAGGAAGCCTCAAAAGACTCCAAACAGATTATATTGATCTTTACCAATTGCACTGGCCAGAGCGTACGACAAATTTTTTCAGCAAACTTGGATATAAACACAATGAGCAAGAAGCTGCCTGGAATTCTTTTCAAAGCATTTTAGAAACAGCACAGAAATTTATAGAACAAGGAAAAATTCGCTATTTGGGATTATCCAACGAAACACCTTTTGGTCTTTCACAGTATTTACATTTATCTGAGTCTCAAGATTTACCGCGCGTTGTGTCAGTTCAAAATCCTTATAGTTTGGTCAACAGAACTTATGAAGTCGGTTTAGCGGAGATGTCTATTCGTCAGCAAGCAGGGCTTCTTGCATACTCTCCCTTAGGTTTTGGTATGCTGTCAGGAAAGTATTTAAATGGTCAAATGCCGGAGGGCTCTAGACTTAAATTGTTTGGAGATCACTTTCCGCGTTATCAGGGAACTAGAACACAAAAAGCGGTAGAAGAGTATTATAAAGTTGCTCAAAAACATGGTCTTTCGTTGGCCCAAATGTCCTTGGCTTTTGTTAACGCACAACCTTTTGTAACAAGTAATATTATTGGTGCTACTACCATGGAGCAGCTAAAAGAAAACATTGAATCGATCAATATAGATTTAAGTGCCGATGTTATAGAAGATATTAATGCGGTTCATGAAAATAATCCTTCACCTGCGCCATAATCATGAGCTGGCAAGAGGATGAACAAGGTCATTTAAAAAAAAACTTTGCCTTTAAAAATTATAGGCAAAGTTTTGCTTTTACATCGCAAATTGCTTTGCTTGCAGAAAAAAAAAATCATCATCCGCAAATAATTTTAGATTATAAACAGGTTACAGTTCGCCTAATTTCGCATGATGTTGGTAAGGTTACTGAAAGAGATATAGATTTAGCTAATCAAATAGATAAAATTTATTCTCAATGATTTTTTTATTGGGCATCCCTGGACTAATCCCCTTTTATCTTTGTTTTTATAATATTGACTTATTATTTATTGAATTTGATCAGTCAATGTTTGTCCACTACTCCACAGTGATTTTAGCCTTTTTAGGAGCTGTTTATTGGGGAGTTTATCTTCAGTCTAAAAACATCATTGCAATATTGTTTAGCGTATGCCCCGCAGTGTATGCCTTTTTTATACTAGCCTTTGATTTAAAGTTTCAAGAAACAATTGGTTTTTTTATTGCTGGTTATTTTGTTGTTTTGTGTTTTGACTTCTTTTTTTATTTTAAAGAAAAAATTATTCGCACAGATTATTTTATTTTAAGATTATTATTAACAGCAGGTATTGCTCCTGCACATATTATGTATCTGATTAATTAGCGATAATATTTAGAAGTTTACCAAAGGCACCTGAAAATTTTATTTTACCGTGGGTATAGGCAAGTCCTATACATCCAGTCAATTCATGACCTACTGGTGTATGATGATGATCTTCGCTTCTTACCTGAACAGAGCCTTGGTTATAATTACCGTACTCATCGCTATAAGAGCCATGGAGAACTAAAAAACTTTCTATGCCTTCATGAGTATGCTGGGGTATCTTTGCGCCTGGCATCACATGAATTAATTCTAGTTTTTCATTTTTATCCTTCGGTAGGATAGAGGCAATTTTGACATCTTTAAAAGATTTCCATTTAATTTTTTTATCTTTTAGCTGGGCCTGTAATGTTCTAGGAAGGCGACTTAAAAAAGGGTCAATTTCGATTTTAGTTTTTTTAATATTTTTCATTGCAGTAGAATTAATTGTTTTCATCCATAGATCGTTGGATAGAGGCATAGGCTCAGCCCTCTCCAAGAAATATCCACCAATTTCATCTTTGATTTGGTTGAGATCTTTATTTTCAGGAACTATTTCCGCTAAGCACTGTTGAAAAAGCAGGCTGGCAGGTGAGTTAGCGGGCGATGTCAGAATATCAAATGTCATTTTCTTTAGTTGATGCTAATACTTTCGCCACTTTCTTTTAGATCAGCCATTGCGCCATTTTTGTCCAATTTACCGCGAATTTTTTCCAGCGCCAACCTTATTCTTGATTTTACTGTTCCCAAAGGAATACCGGTTAAATCTGAAATTTCTCCATGAGACTTTTCCTCAAAAAAATTCATCTTGAGTAAATCTAGTTGGTCTTTGGGAAGGCTATCAAGGTGTTGGGCGATCATGTCAAACTTTTGATCATGCTCAATATTTTCTTCTGTTTTGGGATCAACAGCTGGAAGCACAGCTGTTTCAATATCTTCTAATATGGCTTTTCTTGATTTTCTTAATATGTCTATTTTTTTATTTCTGGCGATTGTATAAATCCAGGTACTAGGTGAGGCCACCTTGGGGTCATAATAGTCCGCCTTGGTCCAAATGATCGTCATTGTTTCTTGAATAATCTCTTCTGCAATGTTTTCTTCTGCACCAGACTTCATCAAAAAAGATTTAAGGCGAGGGCTAAAATACTCAAAAATTTTTTTGAAACTGCCAATATCTTGGCTTTCTGCAATATTTAAAATTGCCGCCACAAATGGGTTTGCCGTCTTAACCATAATCTCTCCAAAATTAATCTTCCCATTTATTATTTTAAAAATCAATCTTAATTGGTATATTCTCTGCTTATTTGAAATGAAAAAACTTCTATTTTTAGCAGTTGTTAAAACTTTTTTATTGATAAATGTAGCTAATGCTCATGATTTATCTTTCAAACACAGTCATGGCGAATGGTCTTTTAAAAAGGTTAGCGCTAATACATGTGCCGTCTTTCAAATTCCTTTAAAAGAAAAAGGGGATTACACATCCAGAGGTGCGGTGATTTTTTATGTCTTTAATGAAGGCGATGCTCAATACATTCGTATAGATACTGGCTATCCCTATGATACAGAAAAGTACGTTAAGGTGACCATTGATGATACTAACTATCAGTTCTTTGGAGAGGATGACTCTGCTTGGTCGATGAAAGATGACAAAGTTGTGATTGAGGCCATGAAAGCGGGCAAAGATATGACGGTAGTTGGTTACTCTCAAAGAGGAACTGAAACAACCGATACTTATTCACTTATAGGTTTTACGAACGCCTATAATTCTATGACAAAGGATTGTTAATAAATGAAATCAAAACCTAAAATAGTTTTAGCCTACTCTGGCGGGCTGGATACAAGCGTAATTTTAAAATGGTTACAAACTGAATATAACGCCGATGTCATTGCCTATGCGGCAGATCTAGGTCAAGGCGCTGAATTAGATGAAGCGAAAGCCAAAGCAAAAAAACTTGGCGCAAAAAAAATCTATATTGAAAATTTAAAAGAAGAATTTGTTAAAGATTATGTCTTCCCCATGTTTCGCTGTAATACAATTTACGAGGGTGAGTATTTATTAGGCACATCCATTGCAAGACCTTTGATTGCCAAAAAACAAATCGAAATTGCAAAAAAAGAAAAGGCCGAAGCTGTATCCCACGGCGCAACCGGTAAGGGAAATGATCAAGTAAGATTTGAATTTTCTTATTATGCCTTAGCGCCTAATATTAAAGTGATAGCCCCTTGGAGAGAATGGAATTTAAGCTCCCGAACTAAGCTTTTAGAGTTTGCAGCCAAAAATAAAATTCCCATCATGAAGCATAACAGAACAGAGTCGCCCTACAGTGTTGATGCTAATGTTTTACATCGATCTGCAGAGGGTAAAATTTTAGAAGACCCTTGGAAAAGACCGCCGGAAAACGTATTTGGAATTTCTAAAAGTCCCCAAGCAGCACCAAATAAAGAGACAGTTATTACAATCCAGTTTAAAAATGGAGACCCAATTGCAATCAATGGTAAAAAACTCTCTCCTTTTAATTTGTTAGAAAAGCTTAATCAATTGGGAGCTGCCAATGGAATTGGTAGGGTGGATATAGTTGAAAATAGATATGTCGGAATTAAATCTAGGGGTGTGTATGAAACACCAGGGGGTACAATACTATTAAAAGCCCACAGGGCAATGGAGAGTATCACGCTAGATAGAGAAGAAGTGTTTACCAAAGATGAGCTAATGCCTAAATATGCTCGACTGGTTTATAATGGTTACTGGTTTGCGCCTGAAAGAGCAATGATGCAAAAAGCCATTGATGAGACTCAAAAGAGAGTGAACGGACAAGTGAAATTAGTTCTCTATAAAGGCAATGTCATCGTCATCGGCAGACAGTCTCCTAATAGTTTATATGATGAAGATCTAGCAACATTTGAATCATCGAATTATGATCAAAGAGATGCCGAAGGCTTTATTAAACTAAATGCCTTAAGATTAAAAAAAAATAAAATGAAATTTTAATCTCTATAATAAGAGAAAATTCAATTTTTTATTAGTGGTTGATATATTTGTCTTTGTATTGATCTTGTGATTTTGAATCTACAGTGCCACGAGGATCATTTAACCCTGCGTGACGGTAAGCAGAAGTAACAGTATTTCTTAATAGACAAGCAATAGTCATGGGGCCCACGCCTCCTGGCACAGGGGTTATTTTAGAAGCTTTTTTAGCAGCGCTATCAAAATCGACATCGCCAACAATCTTACTTCCTTCCGTACCGTCGTCCTTTTTTGTGGGCACACGATTAATTCCGACATCTATTACAACCGCACCTTCTTTTAACCATTCACCAGTGACCATTTCAGGGCGACCGGCAGCTACGACAACTATATCTGCTTGTGAACAAACAGACTCAACGTTTTGAGTTTTGGAATGTACCACAGTCACAGTACAGGACTCCTCAATTAATAATTGAGCCATCGGTTTTCCAACAATGTTGGATCTACCTACTACAACAGCATTTTTGCCACGAAGATCAGTTACATGATCCTTTAATAAAAGTAAGGAGCCTAAGGGCGTACAAGGAATAAAAGCTTTTTTAAGCATATCGCCCCCAATGGATAGTCTGCCTGCGTTGATTGCATGAAAGCCGTCAACATCTTTTTCAACAGCGATAGCATCTATTACACTTCTCTCATCGATTTGTTTTGGCAGAGGCAGTTGCACTAAAATTCCATGCACGTCTGTGTCTTCATTTAACATTTTAATGAGCTTTAAGAGCGTTGGCTGATCTGTATTTTCATCTAATTTATAATCTTTAGTTTTAATTTTACATTCAGCAGCCATTTTTGTTTTGGCACCTACATAAACTTTACTGGCAGGGTTTTCTCCAACTAATACAACTGCCAAACAGGGCTCCACTTGATGATTATTTTGTAAATTTTCTGAGTCCTCTTTGACTTGAGTTCTGATTTTTGCTGCAAAAGCTTTTCCATCAATAATTTCTGACATACGCTACCCCCTCGGCCAGTATTCAATGAGCAAGTCTTTGAATAAATAGATAATTAGTATTAGTAAAACGGGAGAAATGTCAATCCCGCCAAAATTAGGCAAATACCTTCGAATATAATTTAAAGGAGGATTGGTTAGCTTTCCTAAGCTTTCGAATACTCTCCAAAGAAATAAATTCTGACTATTTAAAACATTAAAATGAAAAAGCCACGAAACGATAACGTAGAAAAATACTATGATTGTATAAAAATCTAATATTCTAACCAAAAATAGTAGTAATGAATTCACCGGCTTAAAATATTAAAAATTATTACTCACGTCTATTAAATAAGAAATTTTTACATCGCTCCGACTGGGGATTAGTAAAAACTGTTTCAGGAGGGCCTTCCTCTTCAATTAAACCATCGTGTAAAAAAATCACTTTACTAGAAACCCTTCTTGCAAATTCCATTTCGTGGGTTACCACTAACATAGTCTTTCCTTCTTCAGCCAACAACCTCATAACGGAAAGCACCTCATCTACCAGTTCAGGGTCAAGAGAGGAGGTGGGCTCGTCAAATAATAATATTTCTGGAGAAATCGCTAGAGCTCTTGCGATGGCAGCTCTTTGTTGCTGACCGCCAGATAAATGAACAGGATAACTGTCTGCTTTATCTTGAATTCCAACTTGTTTTAAAAGATCCATTGCTATGTTTTTGGATTCTTCCTTATCCATTCCCAAAACATGAACTGGTGCTTCCATGATATTTTCTAAAATGGTCATGTGGGTCCATAGGTTGAAGCTTTGAAATACCATTCCTAATTTTTTACGAATACTAATAATTTTATTTTGTAAATCTTTACCGGGGTTAGATAAATTTTCTTTCTTGCTATCGATTGTCTCTCCACAAACATTAATGATTCCCCCATCGGGCGTTTCTAAAAAATTGATACATCGAAGCATGGTGCTTTTTCCTGATCCCGAGCTTCCAATAATACTTACTACGTCACCTTTATTAGCAGTAAAATTAATTCCTTTTAAAACGTGATTATCCCCAAAGTTTTTTTCTAAATTGTTTATTTCTAGGATTTTCATTGAATGAACTAATATTTCATTTTTTTTGAATCATTGATATTCTAAATTTTCAGTGACTAAAAGCAAATTCAAAGGTTTGCTCATAGACTTAGAGGGCGTAGTTTATGAAGAGGGGAAACCCATTCTTGGTTCGGTAGAATTTATTCAATTTCTAAATAAAATTAATTTCCCCTATCTTTTTTTAACTAACACAACAACAATGCCAAGAAAACATATTCAAAAAAGACTCCAGAGCTTAGGGGTTAGTGTTGATGAAAAAAAAATTTTAACGCCTCTTATTGCTTGCAATAATTATTTGTTACAAAAAAAAGTTAAAAGGATTGCCCTATTTTGTGATCAAAGTTGCTATAAAGATTTTCAAAACTTCCAACTAGATTTCCAAAACCCCGAAGCAGTTATTATAGGCGATTTATATAAAAAATTTACTTGGTCTAAAATTAATGAAATTTTTTTACTCTCCTTAAGGGCAAAGCATCTTTTGGCATTTCATAAAAATAAAACTGGTAAAAGAAATAACCAATTTGGAATTGATTTAGGCCCTTTTGTTGCTGGACTGGAGTATGCCTTGGACAGAAAATTTGAACTACTCGGCAAACCAAGTAAAAATTTTTTTAAAGCAGGGATGTCTCTCCTAAAAATTTCCTCTACTCAATTGCTCATGGTGGGAGATGATGTAGTTGTAGATATTTTAGGGGCGCAAAAGATGCAGTTGCAAACCTGTTTAGTTAAAACTGGTAAATACAATAAGCAAAATCTAAATGGCCGGATTAAACCAGATATTTTAATTAATAGACTAAGTTTATTAAAAAAATCGCTATAAATAATTAATTTTGTAGCGTCGTATTTTAAATTTTAGTTTTATCAAAAATATACTTTGTGCTAGTGTAATTTATGGACGATCCCGTAGTAGATTCTTTCCCACAAGACCAGGATAATGATTCAAAAACCATAATGGTCGGTTCGGGCGTAAGGCTTGAGGGGAGAATTGATGGAGCCCAAAATGCTGATGTAGCAGGCACTCTGAGCGGCACGTTAAAATCATCTACTATTAATATTGACAGCACTGGAAATTTTAGTGGGGATATGTCGGGAAATGACATTACCATCTCTGGTCAAGTCGAAGGAGACATTAGTTCAGAAAATTATTTAACGGTTAACCAATCAGCAACGGTTAAAGGCACCATAGAATATGCATCTTTGCAAGTTAGCTACGGCGCTAAAATACAAGGGACTTTGCGCCATCGAGGCAGTGTGCATTCTTATAGCCCTGAACCAGTAGAACAACCAACCGAAAACGATCAGGTGAGTGAGTAATGTCAATTTTTGGTTCAAACGAAAAAAAAGCAGAAGAAAATACAACATATTTCTTTAATGCAGATAAGGACACTGTCAATCAATCTACTTTAGCAAAAGATATTAAAATTCATGGTTCTGTTGAGGCAAAAGATTATATCGAATTTTCTGGGAGTATTACCGGGACGTTAAAATCATCGACGGTTAATTTAAAGCCATCCTCTTACGTTAAGGGAACGGTTACAGGAGACACTGTAACGGTTGAAGGGGAAGTGGACGGAGATATTCAGGCCAAAGATGTATATATAAAGTCCACTGCTAAGATTAAAGGAACCATTCGCTATACTAACATTGATATTCAAAATGGTAGTATTATCAACGCAGATTTATTTTACTCTTCATAATTGAATCAATAGATAAAAAGTTTGTCTATTTGACTTAATATAGTTTATATTTTTAATCAGTAATTACTTATAGAGGAATAAAAAAGACTCATTAAAGGAGAAAAGTATGAAGAAAATAATACTATTAGTATTAGCAACTAGCTTTGTGTTAGGCTCTGCTTGGGCTAAAACTGTCAGAATGGGAACAGAGGGTGCTTACCCTCCTTATAATTTTATTAATGATAGTGGTGAGGTTGACGGATTTGAAAGAGATGTCGGAGATCAACTATGTGCACGTGCAAATTTGGATTGTGTATGGGTTGTCAATGACTGGGACTCCATCATTCCTAATTTAGTTTCAGGCAACTACGACACCATCATTGCAGGTATGTCAATCACTGACGAGCGTGATGAAGTTATTGATTTTACGCAAGACTATTATCCACCCTCTCCATCAGTTTATATGGCTTTAAGTGGATCGGATGTTGATATAAATGGTGGCGTTATCGCAGCACAAGCTTCAACAATTCAAGCAGCGCATGTTGCTGAAAGCGGAGCAACTTTAGTCGAATTCGCTACTGCTGAAGAAACTATTTCAGCTGTTCGTAATGGCGAAGCTGATGCAGTTTTAGCAGATGGCGATTACCTTTTACCAATTATTACTGAATCAAATGGCGAGTTTGCTGCTGTTGGGGAAGTGCCAATTGGTGGCGGCGTTGGTATGGGCATCAGAGAGTCTGATGGTGACTTAAGAGCCACTATGGATAAAGCGATTACTTCAATGAAGGAAGATGGTACATTGAATGCTTTAATCAGAAAATGGTTTGGTAAAGACGCTCTTACCTACTAATTATATCTAATTTATTTTAATAAATATGAAGACGGTTAATCCGTCTTCATATCTTAATAGCCTACTGTTGTTATTAACTCTTCTATTTATAAGTACGTAACTCTTCACCATTTGGAAAAAGTTTGTTAGATAAAGTTCTCATAATAGGCGGAGGCATAGTTGGAGCTTGTTTTGCCTATCATGCTCATTTGAGGGGCATCAAAAAAATTACAGTAGTATCAAGTGCCTTACCCGGGGAGCGCTCTCAAGCAACAAGTAATACTTGGGGCTGGGTTAATGGGTACGCATCGAATGACAAAGCGTACGCCGCATTCCGTTTAGCTAGTGTTCAATATTGGCCTGAATTTTTAAAAAATATAATCAATCTTTCTCCCACCTCCAAAGGTGCTTTTTTTTGGGACCAAGAAGAAGCTGAAATTATTCAAACAATTGACCAGCATCAGTATTGGGGGCATGCAGTTGAATTGATGAACGAATTAGAAGTAAAAAAGATATTACCCAATTTAAATATTTTACCAAAAAGAGCAGGGTATGGAATAAATGATCTAGCTATAGAAGGTGTCAAGGCAACAAAAGAAATTTTTAAAGTGAGCAAGTGTGAAGTCATCAATCAAGAAGTATCAGAGATTATTTATGAAAACAATCAAGTGACAGGTGTGAAAACTGTTAGCGGCACAATAAAAGCGGATGAGGTGATCATTGCTGCGGGCTTAGGCTCCTCTACATTACTCTCAACTGTAGGTGTTGATTTTAAGATGAAATCGAGCTTTGGTCTTTTAGCATATACAAACTCTTTACCGCCTCTTTTAAAACATCCAGTTACAGGTTTAGATTTTCATGTTCGCCAAGATGATGAAGGGCGTTTAATAATTGGAGGGAAGTTCGATGACGATGATATTAGTGAAAATAATATTACTATTGCAGCTACAAAACTAGTTCAAGACATGTCCAATAAGCTAAATTATAATGGGCATATGGTTCTAAACCATTATACATTAGGAGAGCGACCCTTGCCAGTTGATGGAAGACCCAAAATTGGTCGACTTAAAAATAATTTACAAAAAGAAATCAATGGATTGTATTTAGCAGTTATGCATTCAGGAATTACAAATGCCCCCTTGGCATCTAAATTAGGTATTGAAGAAATTATGAGCGGTAAAAGGCACGAACTATTAGAAGACTTTCTCCCCCAAAAAAATATGGACAATATAAATAATGTTTGACGCTTGCGCTGATCCCAAATCTATAGAAGGGCTCATATGGCTTTCATGCTATGTCACCACCACAAAACACATGTCCTTCTATGGTTCTTTCTTAATTGTATTATTGCTAATTTCATTAGCGGCTCCTATAGCCATGCTATTTGGTTTTCTTGGCGCTATTGCCTCTAGATCCTCAAGCTTTATTTTAAGGTTTATTGGCAAAGGCTACTTGGCCTTAATCAGAGGTATTCCTGATATTGTTTTTTTTCTATTCATACCGATTGCCCTTGACCAGGCATTTGAATATTTACGTCACAAAATACTTTGTCCTGAAGTCACAGAGGCCGTAAGACAAGGAAATGATTTTGTCGTGTGTACAGCAGCTAAGCTCCCCCTAAGCTCATCTAGTGAATGGGTACATGATCTTTATAGTTTTTCTCTTGCGTTATTAGCTTTTGGATTTGTTTTTGGAGCATTTGCAGGAAATGTTATCTCCGGCGCCATGGCAGCTGTTCCGAAAGCTCAGTTAGAAACTGGGGAAGCCTTCGGTTTTTCACGACATCAAATTTTTAGAAGAATTCTAATCCCACAAATGTGGATTTATGCACTGCCGGGACTATCCAATTTATGGATGATTTTAATTAAGGCTACGCCCCTTTTATTTCTTTTAGGAATTGAAGATATTGTTTATTGGGCAAAAGAATTGGGTGGAATTAAAACTGGTGTCTTTGACTATCCTCACCCAGATTGGCGAGCTTGGTACTTTGCCGTGTTGATGATTTTTTACTTGTCATTGACTTATGTTTCACAGTCAGTTTTAGATAGAATAACTAACCGTCTATCAAAAGGACAGGCAACAATGGCAGGGAAGTCTCTTTAAATATGTCTTGCCTACAAACTCTTTCTGATTATGGACTAAGATCCATTGGTTTTGGCGAAAGGCTTTTGCCCAAAGCAGACATCACATTTTGTGAACAATTTGTACTTATCGGCTCAGGAATGATTTGGAATATTTATTTCGGAGCACTTGCGTTGTTATTAGGTTTTTTCTTTGCCACGTCTTTAGCTTTAGGTAAAAATTCTAAATATAGATTATTTTCAGTGCCTTCTCGTGCTTTTATTTTTGTATTTAGAGGCTCTCCATTGTTTATCCAATTTTTCTTTGCATATGATTTATTCATACTCCTTCCCAAACTTGGTGTGGATATTGATCTGGGTTTTATTGCTATCACTGTTGAAACTCGATGGCTTACTAAGGCCTGGTTAGGAGCCTTAATTGTTTTATTTTTAAACACATCTGCATATGCAGGCGAAATTTTTTATGGCGCATTAAGGGCGGTTCCTAGTCAGGATATTGAATCCGCTGATGCATTTGGTTTTACAGGTATGAAGAAATTTAGAAGAATTATATGGCCGACTATGTTGCGTTTGGCTTGGCCATCCTATACGAACGAGGCTATTTTTCTGTTTCATGCCACAACCCTTGTCTTTTTTACTGGATTTCCTGCTTGGCAACAAAAAGGAGATGCTATTTATTATGCAAGTTATTTTGCTGAGAAAACATTTAATCCATTTGTCTCTTACCCGATAGTGGGGTTTTACTTTATCGTATTAACACTTATCGTAATTGGTTTTTTTGGATTAATTAATAAAAGGCTTAACAGACACTTGCCCTCAAATATTCGAAGCAAATTAAACATTAAGCTAAACTTAATTAGATAGTTAAAAATATTTCTTTCTAATCAAGAAAAATACTAGCAAAAGTAAAATAAATGGCGATGTCCATAATAAATAATGGTTGCTAGAGGGCTTAAATGATATTTCTTCACCATAAATAGAAATTAATTCATTATTTATTTCTTCAATGGATAAGCCATTTTCAAATTTTTTTTTAATTTGTTCTTTTAAATTGATAGAAAATTCAGTATCGGACTCTAAGATGTTTTGGCCATCGCAAACTAAACATCGAATACTTTTATAATAATCTATAAGATCAGTATCTTCGGCTAGTGCAGAGGAAATAAATAGCAAAGATATTATTATGAAAATATTTTTATAAATATTTTTCAACATCTTCATAAAACAAAGGTCCTTGTATTTTATTTGTGATTTCATCATTTGTAATAAAATAAGTTTCAGGAACACCAATTAAGCCCATTTTATACGCTATAGTGCCATCATCTCGAATTATATATTCAAATGGGTTTCCATTTTCATTGATCCAGGTAGTAAAGTTTTCCTCATCGTCTCTAAAATTAATGCCTATAATTTTAATTCCTTTTTCTTTCATGGCCATTAATAGGGGGTGTTCTGCTAAACAAGGCTTACACCAAGAGGCAAAAAAATTCACTATATAAAAATCACCTAAATTATTTTTATCAACTATCTCATTTTTAAAAAAGGTTTGTGTAGTAAATACCTCATCGGCAATTTTTTTTTGTTTAGTTTTTTTTTCTGGAGACGGGTTTAAATAATAAAATGTACATATAGCTAAAATTAAAAATCCTAAAATAGGTACGAGCAAAGTTTTTTTCATATTTTTCTAATAATAGACCCAAAAATTCCTACAATAAGCATTATTGCGCTGAACCATAAAAGATTAATGTAAGGTTTATAAACTAAATTTATAGACACCAGGTCAGATTCAATCTCAGAAATTGTTGCATAATATTGATGTAAAAGATTATTTACGACACTGACTTCATTAGTTATTTGCCCAGAGGGTTGATATATATTTTTGGAAGGACTTAGAGAATAAGTCTTGTTGCCCTCTAAAATTTTCATATCTAGTAAAATTTGAACATGATTAGGCATTTCAATATTTTGAATATTTTCTATGTAAGCACTGCCGCCACTATTTAAAGTTATTTGATTATTTTCCCCTTTTTGAAACAGAAGATTTTCTTCTGTATCAAATTGTTCTGTACTAACGGCCGCAATTATAAAAAAACCAATACTTAGATGAGCCAGCCATTGCGAATAGAACTTTAAATCTTTTTTAAATTTCGTGAATAAAACAATCAAACTTTTTATAAACAATGGAGCGGTAATAAATATGCTAATAGCAAAAAAGGGATTATTAAAAATATAATAGCAAATGAGTGATATAAGAAAACTAGTAATAAGAATGATTAAAGGTTTAAGCTTATTTTGGGTTTCATTTTTTTGCCATTTTATTTGAGGGGCAAAGGCCATTAAAATAATTATGGGCGCTAATAGTATATTAAATGTAAAGTTGTAATAAGGCGCGCCCACTGACACCGCAGTTTGAAATATCATTTCACTAAATAATGGATAAACCGTTCCTATAAATACAGTTAAGGCTGCACAAATAAAAAAAATATTATTGATTAATAAAAAGCTTTCTTTACTGACAATTTGAAAGGTATCTTTGTTAAAGAGAGATATGCTTTTTAAATTCATTCTAATAGTAGTGACTAAAAGATACCCAATAATAATAATTAAAAATAATCCTCGCAAAGGGTCGGCAGCAAAACTATGGACAGATACAATTAAATTTGACCTAACTAAAAAAGTACCAAAGACAGCCGCTATAAAACCATAAAGTGCTAAGTTTAAGCTCCATAATTTTAATTGATTATTTTTAATAGAGACTTGTAGAGAGTGTACTAGAGCCGTGTTCAACAACCAGGGTATTAATGATACATTCTCCACAGGGTCCCAAAACCACCACCCTCCCCAACCAAGTTCAGAATAGGCCCAATAAGAACCTAAAGTGATACCAACTGTTAAGAAAAACCATGATATTTTTGACCAAAGTAACATTTGTTGAAATAAGTAATTTTCATGTTCCTTAGTTGTTAATACAAATGAAGCAATGACAAATGGGATAATTAAACCTAAATAACCCAAAAAAAGTATTGGGGGATGAATAACAAATAGTAAATTTTGTAAAATAGGATTTAAACCTAGCCCTTGAGTATTGACATCAATATTTACACTCACAAAGGGATTAGAGCTTAAGAGAATATAAATGATAAATATCTGTGAAATAAAGATTAGCTGTTTGTGAATTAAGTTTTTCTTATGAAAAAAAGAAAAAATTAGACCATAAAAATTAATCAAAAAAACCCATAATAAAATGGAACCTTCATGACTGCCCCAAGCAGATGTAACTTTAAATATAAAGGGATCATTAATATATGAGTTTTGAAGAACATTTAAGGTTTGAAAGTTTGAAGTGGCAAACGCTAAAAGAAGCAAAATAAAAGGTATCAAACTACAAATGTAAATAGCTCGAGTAGTTAAAACAGTATGGAGCTCATTAAGCTTAGCGCTACGAGTATAATAAAAAACTGCAAATACGATTGGTAAATATAAAAAAATATGACCTGCAATGTTAATCAATTATTTGCCTCTCCATAGACCTTCTTCTTTTAATTTATCAATAGCACTTTGGGGCATATAATTTTCGTCATGCTTAGCTAAAACAATTTCTGCATTAAAAATATTGTTGGTCATTTTTCCCTCTACAATTATTCCCTTATCCTCTTCAACCAGACTAGGAAGAGTTTTATTAAAATTTACAAATATAGAATTTTGATTTTGGTCGATAACCTCAAAGGTCCAGATGGCGTTATTAAACTCCAAAGAACCTTTTTTTACAACTCCGCCTACTCGAAGATATTTATCATTTAAATTTTTTGAACTCAGTAAGTCAGTAGGTGTTACAAAGTAGGCAATTTGATCTTTTAAAGAATAGCTAATAAGTATGATGGCAAATACAAAGCAAGTAAAAATAAGAGTAAGAAAAAAGAAACGTTTTTTAATCTGTCTGTTGAGTTTTATAATTTGCACTATTCTTATTAAAAACTTTTTTTTTCATTAGCATAATTATAATCGTTGTCACAGCACAGATGACTCCAAAAAATCCATAACAAATTAATACAAATTGCAAACTAGTCATTAAATAGCCTTGACCTTTCAACCTTCCTTTTTTCGATGATGATAAAGAAAATATTTGAAAACCAATAAATGGTTAAAGAGAAGACTGCCGCAAAGCTCACTAATAAAGTGATTAAATAGTCAGTTGTTATACTTGGCCCACCAATTTTAAATACACTGCTTCCTTGGTGTAAAGTAGTCCACCAATCTACAGAAAATTTAACTATAGGAAGGTTTACCAAGCCTATTATTGCAAGAATAGAGGCTGCAAAATCTGCTTTTTGGAAATGTTCGAATGAAAAAAGCAATAAAAGATGGCCAAAATAGATAAAAGCTAAGATAAGCATTGAAGTAAGACGTGCGTCCCACACCCAATAAGTCCCCCAGGTTAAATTCCCCCAAATAGAACCTGTCACTAGCACAACAATGCTCATTAACAAACCAATGGGAGAAATTGCTCTTGCGATTGTAAAAGAAGTAGGTGATTTAAAAACCAATCCAATAATGCTGCTGACACCAATCGAAAAAAATAACATTAGTGAAAGCCACGCCGCAGGAACGTGAATAAACATAATTTTAAAAGAGATGCCTTGGTAGTAATCGTTTTCTAATAAGATAATCAATACACCGGCGATGGCAAATAAAACGACAGTAATAATTATTAAAAAAGTATTTATTGAATTTAAAAATTTAGAAAAACTATTGGGGGTTATTGCAAACATTAGATTGATAATTTTTTTAATGCAAAACTAGTTAATAAAGGAGAAAAAGCCAAATTCAATAAAAAATAAGCTATAAAAAAAAGATACATCTTATTGCCACTAAATTCGATCACATCTGTTAAGGCCATTGAAAATATAAGAATGGGTATAAAAAGTGGAAGAGTTAAAACGCTTGTAATTGAGAGTCTATTATTTTTAGAAACAGTTAAAGAAGAAGTAATCGATGAAATAAAAACAATACTCAATAAAGACAGAGAAAGTAATAAGTTAATCGGAATAAAGTAGCTAAGTTCAATATTTAAAATAATCAGCAGTATGGGAGAAAAAAAAATAAATAAAATAATTAAATTCAAATAAATAAAAATATTTTTAATAAAGATAACAACCTCAAGAGAAAAGGGTGACAGCATATATTGTTGTAATTTTGATTCTGAAAATTCAGATTGATAGACTTTTTCAACTTTAATAAGTGAAATAAAAAACATCATCACCCAAAGAAAGGACATAGGAATTTCTATTTCAAATGAAATGTGCCTTAGCGCTAATGCAAAAATAGTTGATGAAATGACTAAAAGACAAAATAATACAAAACTAAAAACACTCCCTTTAATCATTAAATGAAATTCATTAGCGATTAGTTTAAAAAAATTATTTATCATTATATTTCATAAAATTTTAATTCTTGAATGGCTGGATTTTGATGGGTCGCAATGATTACAATGCCATTGTTTTGTTTTTTTTTCAGAATTAATGTGGTTATTTTATTAATAGAATCAATATCTAATCCATTAAACGGGTCATCTAAAATCCAAACAGGTTTGTTGACTAACATCAGCAATAAAAGCTGTAATTTTTTTTTCTGACCAAAGGATAATTGATAATATTTTTTTTTAAGATTCACTCCTTGAAATAAATATTGAATACTTTGCTCTCTAATAGATTTAGAAAATTTTACATTATGAATGGCAAGCCAATAATCAATATTTTGGTCTAGCGTTAGTTGATCAAATGCAAAACTATTTTCGCCAATAAATAAAAATGTTTTAGAGGCAATGTAATCATCTATTTCCTCGCCTTGGTAAAATATCTTGCCTTCAAGAGGCTCAATCATTTTAGCAATATTAGATAATAAAGTTGTTTTACCATGACCATTAGGCCCTCTTAAAACCATCACTTCTCCAGCGTGAACTTGGAGATTAATATTTTTTAATATTAAATGATTGCCTCTAGCAAAAGATAGATTTTGAACTTCGATCATAAAAAAAGCGGGTCAGTATAACCCGCTTTTGAAGTTTTAAATATTTAAAACTGAGAATGCTACTTCTTTTTTTTAGCAGCTTTTTTCTTTTTTGGTGCTGCTTTCTTTGCTGCTTTTTTTGGAGCAGCTTTTTTCTTAGCAGCTTTTCTTTTAGCAGCCTTCTTAGGAGCTGC
>JAYPCO010000008.1:26208-39730 GCA_038124765.1 Alphaproteobacteria bacterium
TTAGGTGCTGCTTTCTTTTTTGCAGCTTTTTTCTTAGGAGCCGCTTTCTTAGCAGCCTTCTTAGGAGCTGCTTTTCTCTTGGCAGCTTTTTTCTTAGGAGCCGCTTTCTTAGCAGCCTTTTTTTTCTTTACAGCCATTATAGCCTCCTTATTTTTTATACTCACTAGTAAGTATAAAACGAATATTTAAAAATATTCATTTACTTAAAAAAACATTAAAAAAGTATTTAATTAAGTCAACATTTTATTTGTGGTAACATTTTTCAAATTATGAAACAGATTGAAGTCATCCTTGGACCAACTAACACTGGAAAAACTTTTTATGCATTTGAACAGATGTTTTCCTTTAAAAATGGCGTTTTTGGTTTCCCTTTGCGTCTTTTAGCAAGAGAAAATTATGATAAAGCATGCAAACTTTACCCGGTAAATCAAATTGCTCTTATAACAGGTGAAGAAAAAATTATTCCTACTGATGCAAAATATTTTTTTTGTACGGTCGAATCTATGCCAGAAGATTTATTTGAATTTGTTTGCGTTGATGAAATTCAATTAGCTGCAGATTATGAACGAGGTCATATTTTTACACAACGATTACTCTATGCAAGAGGAGAACACAAAACAATTTTCTTAGGATCATTAACAATTGAAAGCATTATTAAAAGTTTAATTCCTGAAGCAGAAATAAAATTCAAAAATCGTTTTTCCCAACTAAATTTTATCGGTCATAAAAAAATTCATAATATAAAACCACGCTCTGCGATTATTGCATTCAATTTAATAGGTCTTTATGAAATTGCCGAACAAATCAGAAGTTTAAAAGGAGGGGTTGCATTAGTGGCAGGCGCCCTAAGCCCTAAAACAAGAAATGCGCAAGTAAAGTTATATGAAGATGGCGAAGTAGATTACATCGTTGCTACGGATGCCATTGGCATGGGATTAAATTTGGATATAAATCAGGTCTATTTTTCTGGATTAGAGAAATTTGATGGCAAATATTTACGCCCTTTGACGGATATGGAAATTGCGCAAATAGCGGGTAGAGCTGGCCGGTACACCAAAGCAGGATATTTTGGTTCAACACTAGGGGCTAAATTTTTGAATTTGGAGGTCGTAGAAAATATTCAGGCAAATAAGTTTGAGCCAATTAAAAAAATCTTTTGGAGAAACCACCTCTTATCTTTTAAATCTCCGTATGACTTAATTCGATCATTAAGACAAACCTCTGACAATCCTCATTTGATTTTAAAAAAAGATGCAGAAGATCAAAAATTTTTAATGAGCTTTCTCAATGAAAATAAATCTAAATTTAATTTTGATAACCCTTTATCTCTAAAACAATTGTGGGATGTCTGTAGAATCCCTGACTATCAAAATATTTCAGATCAAAAACATATCTTACTCTTAACAGAGGTTTATAGAGAGTTAATTTTAAATAATTGGATCCTAGGCAGTGAATTTTTGGAAAAAAACATTTCTAAACTGGAAGATTTCACCGGCAGCATTGACGATTTAGTCTATAACCTCAACGAAACAAGGACGTGGTTATATATAACTAATCAAAAACAGTGGATTAAAGAGACTTCTTGGGTTGTAAAAGTTCAAGATATTGAAAATAAGCTTTCAGAAGAAATTCACCAAAGTTTAATGCAAAAATTTGTTGATAAGAGCAAAAGTGAAATGATACAAAACCTTCACATCAGTGAAAAAAATATTTCTTTAAACAATAACAGGTATGTTATGATAAAAGAAGAAATTATAGGAGAATTAAAAGGTTTTAAAATTTACTTTGATAAAAAATTTGAGGATATTCTATCTTCAAACTATCAAAAAATAATCAAAGATCAGATTTCTTCCCATATGCCTTTAAATATAGAAAATCTTTTAGCTGCGCCCAACGAAAGCTTAAAACTCTCACCCCAATTGGACGACAATAATAAATTTCAGAGTCTTTATATTCAATGGGGGGATGCCAACATAGGAGTTTTTAAAAAAGATACCGATATACTTCATCCTAAAATCGAAGCAATTTATGATGAATCTTTAATAAATGCGGATCAACAAAATTCCATAACTAAAAAATTACAAAGCTGGTTTGAGGAGACTTATATTAATAAAGTAGACTTATCCCATACTTTAGAAAAAATTAACAATACTGCAGAAGAGAGAAGCTTTGTCTTTAAAATTATAGAAAATAGCTATGGCTTCTATCAGTCAAATATTTTAGATGAATTTAAGCTTATTAATGAAGAAGTCAGAAAATCGATACACGCGTTGAACTTTAGATTAGGCAAAAATGTACTTTTTAATAGTGAAATCATTAGACCTGAATTAATGAAATTAAAATTTTATCTTTGGAATATTTTTAATAATGAAAATTATTGCATTGATACATATGTGCCTAAAGACGGTAATGCTACTTTGCCAATCAACTCCGATATTAATTCTGCACTTTCAACTTATTTAGGATTTAAAATAGAAAATGCGCTTCTTATAAGGTTAGATATTTATAACGAATTCGAAAAACAACTCTTTAAAAGAGAGAATAGAGGCCCTTTCTCTTTGCCTATGGATTTATCTAATTTATTAGGCATTAAGAAAGATAAATTAATAGAAATACTCAAAAATCGATCACTGCAAATACAGGAGTTGGGCGAAAATGATTTAGTGGTCTCTAAAAAATTAAATCTGAAGGTAGTTGAAAAGAAAAAACCGTATAAGAAAGCAAATAATAATTCAAAAAAACCTCCCAAGGCAAAACCAAAACAGTTATTTAATAATCCATTTGATCAATTAAAAAATATTAATGCTAAATAAATTTTTTAAGTCCTTTTCAGAAGAAAACTCTTCTGATGCAGAAACTTCATTTGAGTCAGACTTATACAATTTAGTTTATGAAGTCATTATTGCAGATCATGAAATATCTAAAGAAGAGATCGAACTAGCTTCTAGTCTTATTCATTTTTATTTTAAACTCCCCCAGGAAGAAAATAAAAATTATTTAGAGGAACTAGCACAAAAAGCTCATTTTAATACTGACCTTTCTCAATTTGCTTTACGCTTAAAGCAGATGCTAAGCTACGAGCAAAGAATGGATGTTATTTTGATTTGTTGGCAGGTATTGATGGTCGACGGTAAGGAAGACCTATTAGAGACATCCACTGTGAGAACTATCTCTTCTTTGTTAGGTTTAGAAGATAAAGATTTTATATTAATAAGAAATAGAGTAAAAAACTCCCTATGACTTATTTGGTAAATGATAAATGCATTAAATGTAAATATATGGATTGTGTAGAAGTATGCCCCGTTGACTGTTTCTATGAAGGGGAAAACATGCTTGTGATCAATCCTGAGGAGTGCATTGATTGTGGTGTTTGTGAGCCTGAGTGCCCCATTGAAGCAATTATCCCAGATAGCGTTGATCAGGCAGATAAATGGCTTGAAGTTAATGAAAAGTATTCCCAGTTATGGCCCAATATTAAAACCAAAAAGGCATCCCCAGCAGATGCTAAAGAGTGGGAAGGCGTTGAAAATAAATTTGAAAAACATTTTAGTGAAAAAGGAGCAGAGTAATGTCAGTGAAAAAAAAATCTGTCAAAAAAATAGTTAAAAAATCTTCCAAAAAAGTAGTGAAGGTGAAAGCCACAAAGAAACCAGCAGTCAAAAAGAAAACAGCTGTAAAAAAAATAGTTAAAAAAGTAGCTAAGAAAGTTGTTAAAAAGGCAGTTAAAAAAGTAGTCAAAAAGGTTGCTAAAAAAATCGTACCACCTAAGCCGCCGAAGATTAAAAAAATCGTTGCCCCTCAAGAATTTAAAAGTGGTGAAAATATCGTCTATCCCACTCATGGTGTTGGGCGCATATTAACAGTCGAGAAGTTTCAATATGATTTAGTAGAAGAACAGCTTTACGTTATTCAATTTTTTCAAGATAAATTAACAATTCGTGTTCCTTTTGCTAAAGCAAAGCTAATAGGCCTGAGAAATATTACTTCCAAACCTGCAATGACAAGAACTTTAGCGATCTTAAAGCAGAAACCAAAAATTAAAAAAGCGATGTGGAGCAGACGAGCTCAAGAGTATGATCAAAAAATAAACTCCGGGGATATAAAGTTATTATCCGAAGTTGTGCGTGATTTATTTAGAAAAGACGATCAGACAGAACAGTCTTATAGTGAAAGACAAATGTTCCAAGTTGCCTTTGAGCGATATACAAGAGAATTTGCAATTTCCTCCGATTTAAAGTTTGAGGAGGCATCAGCTAAAATACTCGAAATTTTAAATAAAAGATAAGATAGTTTTATTCGTCGTTTGATTTGTCAGTGGGGATATCGATTGAGATATCTTCATCAAGATTATCCTCATCATCCTCGGGCAAGCCACTATCATCGGTTTCATCAATAAGATCTTTTAGATCGTCATTTTCGCTCACTGCCTTAGGTGCAGAAGCAACCGTCACACCAGCTTTACGCCCTCTTTTTGGCTTTGTGATATTGACAGCTTCGATGTTTTTCCCACATTCTGGGCACTCAAGCTCGTCTTGATAAAAATCATAATATTTAACACTGCAAAATGGACAGGTTCTTTTATGACCTAAATCTACTCTTTCCTCTGACATTGTGGGCAGATTTATACATTATTATTGTAATTTATACAAATTTTTATTATGTTATCGCTTCATTATGGCAGTACCTAAACAGAAAACCTCTCCTTCTAAAAGGAACATGAGACGCTCTCATCATAGAGCGGGAACTCAATTGTTTGCAGAAGATAAAAAGTCAGGCGAACTAAGAAGACCACATCATATCGATCTAAGCACAGGTATGTATCGTGGCAAACAAATCTTAGTGAAGAAGGCGAAAAAAGAAGAAGTAGCTGAAACAGCCGCACCAGCAAATGCGGAAGATGCAGCGAAGACTATCGAAGCCCCAGCTTCTAAGTAGTTTAATCTTTTATCACTCTAAATATTGAATTCTCACTAAAGCTCTGTTGATAAAGCTTTTTTTTGAGATCCGACTCTTCTAAGTTGGTTAATTTTTTTTTAACAATATATTGTTTCAGAATTTCAATTTCTAATTCAGGGTTTTCAGCAAATTTTTGATCAATAAATTCATCAATAGCTTTTGTATCAAAGCCTTTTTGAAATAATTTATTTTTTATTTTCCGAATAGAAAATAAGGATTGTAGATAATAATGAAATATACTTTCGATAAAGTGATCTTCATTGATAATTTTAAGCTCATCTAATCGATTAACAACCCCATCTATTATTTCATCTTTAGAAATATCTGAAGGGAAAATAGCCCGAGCATAAGTCTTTTTATTTTTTACTTTTTTTTGAAGATACTCTTTAATTTTTTTTCGAGTTGCAGGGTATTTTCCTAGATATTTAATAGCTTCATTAAATAAAAACTCATTAGCATCTTTTTTCATTAATTCTTTTATATAATGATGCTAAAAATAAAGGTATTAGAAAATATATTTATTAATTATTTAACTAAGCGCTTGTAGCTCAGTAGGATAGAGCACCAGATTCCTAATCTGGGGGTCGCAGGTTCAAATCCTGCCAAGCGCGCCAAAAGATTAATTTTTTTCGTGTAAAAAGTCTAAAAGTCTATCCAGATACTTCTCATCTACATTATAAGCTTTTTTGTAATGCTCGATGCAGTATGGTTTTGTTGGAATATTTTGACCTCCACAATAGTGAAAGCCTTCTTCTAAAGGATCGCCAATCGGCCACTGACAAGATTTAAAGCTACCCGTTCCAACGATGCTTTTTTTGAAGTTAAATTTTTCTCTTCTTTTAATTGTCTCTCTTTTAGGAGTCACAATAGAGCTAGCTTGAGCGCTCGTCTCTCTATAGAGGGTTGTAGACGATAGTTGATGGCTATGAATGGTTTTTTTTCTGGAATTTTGTCGACGCTCAAGGCCTAAACGAAAAGCCTTTCCAATGACTGCATTTTTAGTAAACCCCAGCTGCTCGCCAATTCGGCTTGTAGCTACGCCCTCATTCCATAGTTTTTTAAGGTCTTCAATTTTTTGATGGTTCCAAGACATTATAATTAACCTACTCTATATAGTTCTCCTTATAACCAATCTTATACTATATATAGTAGTAGCAATCCACTATAAAATCATTAGAAATGTCCACAATGAACACACTTATTAACATAAATTTTGAACAAATTAAGCGTGTTGGAGTCCGAGTAGACTTCAATGTTCCTATCGATGAAAACTTTCATATCACGGACAACACCCGATTATTAAGAGCCAAAGAAACTTTAAATTTTTTAAAAACACAGAATGCTAAAATTTTAATTTTATCTCATTTCGGCAGGCCCAAAGATACTTATGATGAAAAGTTTTCATTTAATAATTTGATTAAGCAATTTTCAGAAATTTTAGAATTACCACTTCAGTTGCTTAGCTATGAAGATTTTATAAAAAATGGCCTGCAAACATTTGATGAAACAAATGAACGCTTTGTTCTTTTAGATAATATTAGATTTTTTGAAGGTGAAAAGAAAAACGATTTATCCTTCAGCCAAAGTATTACCGACCATTTAGACCTATACGTGAACGAAGCATTTTCTGCCTCCCACCGTAATCATGCCTCAGTGTCTCAAATGTCCAAAAATTTACTTTCTACCCCAGGGATAAATTTCGAAAGAGAAATTATTGCCATTAATGATATTAAAAACTCTTCTAAGAAAAAGTTAGCAATCATCGGAGGATCTAAGGTTTCAACTAAAATTAATACTTTACTCTCATTAACACAATCTTGTGCTGCTGTATTTATTGGTGGGGCAATGGCCAATAATTTTCTTAAATATAATCAAATTGAAGTGGGCGGTTCTTTAATAGAAGAAGGATCAGAATTAATGATCAAAGATATATACGACTCTGCAAAAAAAAATAATTGTCAAATACATTTGCCAATAGATGTCTGTTTAGATGATGAAACCATCATTGGTGTTGACTCACTTACTAAAATCAACAAAGAGGATTTTAAGATATTAGATTTAGCTAACTCTTCTAATGAATTACTATCGCAATTAATTGACTCTAGTGAAATAGTCTTGTGGAATGGCCCTATGGGAATGATTGAGGATCCACGATTTGCCCAAGGATCTTCAAAACTAGCTCATCATCTTGCCAACTGTAAGGCAGAAGTGGTTGTGGGTGGGGGCGATACGCTTTTAGCGATCAATATTTCTGGTGAGAAATTTGAAAACTATCATTTTGTTTCTACGGCCGGAGGGGCATTTTTGGAAGCATTAGAAAATAAAGAACTACCAGGAGTTCTTGCTCTTACTTCAAATTAATAAAGTGTTTTTTTAACAAGGGGATTTGTACGATGGTGAAAACAATCGTAATTCCCATAATGCCGAATACTTTAAAGTTAACCCATGTATCAGTAGATTGAGTTCTCCAAACTATTTCATTTAAAATTGCCAAAAAAATAAAAAAAGTAGCCCACATTTTATTCATTAAAGACCAACCTTGTTCTGAGAGTTGCATAGAAGAATTTAAAAGATATTTCAAAACAGGTTTTTTGATTACAGAGCTGCCAATTAAAATTACTGCAAATAGAGCATTAATGATGGTGGGCTTCATTTTAAAAAACATTTCATTTTTTAAAAAGAGACTTAAGCCGCCAAAAATAATTAATATGATAGTGCTCACCAACATCATCGTAGAAACTTTCCGTTCTTTTACATACAAGGCAATTAAGGAAATAATTGTTGCTATGATTACAGCGGCAATACTGAGGTAAAGATCCTTATCAGACTTATAATAGACAGCAAAAAAAACAATGAGTGGAAAAAATTCAAAGAGCTGTTTCATGTCTTAAATGAGTCTATCTAAATAATCTTCAAATTGGAACTCTCTTAATTGATTCATATCCTCGCCATAGCCTTCAAAGACTATAGGAATGTCAAAATTTTGTAGGATGGATAATAGGGCTCCGTATTTAGAATTAGAGTCAACCTTATTGAGAACAATGCCATCTAAGGGAATATAACTTTTAAAGCCCTCGATGATGTGCGTTGAGGCTAATCCTGTGTTTGCATCAATAGTTAAAAAATTACTGACAGTAGAAAACAAATCTGATTTTTTTTGAATAATATTCATAATTTTTTGTAATTCTCCCATTAGGTTTTTATTATTATGCTGTCTGCCAGATGTATCTATGATTAGCACATCTTGGTTTTTGAATTCTTCAATGCCTTTAAAAACAACTGCCGAGGGGTCTTCTTTGTCACTGCCTTTAAATATAGGCACATTGAATTGAGTAGCAAAATGTTCTAATTGTTCCATCGCAGCAGCACGAAATGTATCTGCAGCAATCACAGCCGGTTGTAGGTTTTTTTGCTGAAAATAGTGCATAAATTTACCAATAAAGGTTGTTTTGCCGGATCCATTATTACCAGCAATCATATACAGGCTTTTAGGGGCAGCTTGGAAGTTACCAAACTTTTTCTCTTTAAATTGATTTAATAGTTCATTTTTGATGATTTTTTTTAAATCCACTTCTTTGGAAGAGTGCTCTTTAATTTGAGAGATAATAATATCTGCAAATTTTGGTTCCACGCCATTTTCGAATAATACATCTTCCACTTCATCAATATTTAATTTTTTTTGAAATATTTTTTTTAGAAAAAACATTATGCAGTAATTATCTCGCCAATGGGCATGCCAATCATTGGGATTTGTTTTTTGATATAATTTTGATCATACCCCATAACAAAACCATTCTGCTGCTGCTCTATTAAAATCTTTCGAGGAGATTTTAAATTAGAGATAGCTTTGTTTAAAAGCACTTCACCTAGCTCACGAAGTTTTTTGGATCTAGCCTTAATAATAGATTTATTGACTTGGGGCATTCTAGATGCAGGCGTATTCTTTTTGGGGGAAAAGGGAAAGACATGTAAATGAGAAATAAGATTATTAGTTAAGAGGTTAAAAGTATTTTCGAACATAACATCTGTCTCTGTCGGAAAACCCGCAATAATATCCGCACCAAAAGTAACCTCCGGTCTAATCGACCGACAGTGATTGATAAATTTATAAATATCATGAGAATTATGGCGACGTTTCATCCTTTTTAAAATCATATCATCTCCGGATTGAATACTGAGGTGAAGATGAGGCATGACACGCGGATTTTGAAATACTTCATCAAAATGTTCGTCAATTTCTACGCAGTCAATCGAGGATAATCGAATTCTAGGGATGGATGTTTGAGCTAATAAATCGTGAATTAAATTGCTCATACAATAGTGGCTTTGGAAGTCTGAACCATAGTCAGAAATATCTACCCCGGTTAATACAATTTCTTTGACGCCATGATCAATCATTCTTTTAACTTCATTGATTAAACCGGCAGGCTCAAAGCTTCGATTATTACCTCTTCCAAAAGGAATGATACAAAAGGTACAACGATGGTTGCATCCCTGCTGAATTACTAGGCTTTCTCTAACATTTAAATTATCTTGTTGGAGCACAGGCCTCAAATCATTTGGCATATCAAAGATATTAGATTCAAAATCAATGCTATTAGAAGCTGGGTTCCATGTCTCAGGCTTTAATTTGCTGATGTTATCAACTACACCGCTTACTTCATTTAAGGAAGCATAGGCATCAGGAGATATTTGTGAAGCACACCCCGTTACAATAATTTCTTTTTCAGGATGCAGCTTATGTAATTTGCGAATTGTTTGTTTAACTTGTCTTTCAGTTTCATTCGTTACCGCACACGAGTTGATAATAATTTTTGAGTCATCATGGATTAAATACTCTTCAATTTTTTTTCCTTCGACATTATTTAATCGACACCCAAAATTTACAACTGTTGCCATTATATTTTAATGCGAGATTGATAAACTATTGCAGCAGGCCCTTGAAGATAAACCATACTATCTTGGATTTCAGTGCGTAACATTGATTTTTCTGTTTGGATGGTAATTTTAGATTCTACAAAATTATTAAAATGTAAAACAAAGGCCGCAGAACAGGTTCCTGATCCACAGGCAAGCGTATGACCACCTCCACGCTCCCAAAATAATACTTTAATTTTTTTGGAATTAATTTTTTCAGCAAAAGTAATATTTGCTTGTTCAGGAAATAATTTATGACTAACTAAAATAGGCCCTAATATATCTAATTGAATATCTTTTAATTTTTTGACCAATATAATGCAGTGCGGGTTACCAATGTTTGCAGACATTATTTTTATCAAACCAGGAATTTTAATATTTTTAAACTTTATATTTTGTGTATCTGTTTTTTTGGCTAAAGGAATTTTTTGCCAATCTAAGCTAACAGTGCCAACATTGATCATGTAGTCTGTTTTTATTTTTTTTCCAAAGTGCTTAAATTTGTAAGATTGTAAAACAACATTTTTAATTTTTTTTACTTCTGATAAATATTTATACGCACACCTTAAGCCATTCCCGCAGTTTTTGCCTAATGACCCGTCAGAATTGTAAAATCTAATTTGATAAAGCAAGCCGACTTTTTTTAACAAGATAAGCTGATCGCACCCTATTCCAAAGTGACGGTCACAAATAAACTTGATTGTTTTTTTTGATTTACTAATAAAATCAACATTTTTGTCAACAATGACAAAATCATTCCCCGCACCATGAGCTTTAACAAAAGGTATTTCCATTGAGCGGCTATAGTGATATAAAATCCATCGTTAATAAAGAAAAATTTAGTCGGCCGATGAGTTTCATTCGCCGATTTTTTTTATTTTTTGAATGCTAGAAAATATAACAAATAAAATTTCAGGAATATTCCAAAACCTTTCTAATAAAGGGGCTATAACTGAAAAAGATTTAGATGCCACTTTACGTGATGTGCGGGTTGCGCTTTTAGAGGCCGATGTATCTTTAAAAGTTTCTAAGGATTTAATAAATAATATTAAAGAAAAAGCTATTGGCCAAAAGATAATTGAAAATGTTCAGCCTGGTCAGCAAATAGTAAAGATTGTTAGTGATGAAATTGTTCAAATATTAGGCAGCCAGAGCACCGATCTTAATTTTAAAAATAAACCATCGATATTCATGATGTGTGGTTTACAAGGAGCTGGTAAAACCACCTCTGTAGCCAAGTTAGCTTATTATTGTCAAAAACAACTAGGTAAGAGCATCTCGATTGTCTCTACAGACTTTAGAAGACCAGCTGCGATTGATCAATTAAGAATTCTTGCTACTAACCATAATATTCATTTTATTGAACCAGTCCAAAATGATGTAACTCAAACAGTTCAAAGTGCACTTACCCAAAGTCAAAAACAATTAGCTGATGTTTTAATAATCGATACCTCCGGTAGAACTAGTACCGATGAAGAGCTACTAAAAGAATTAAAATTAATTAATCAATTATCAAATCCCCAAGAGAATTTATTAGTTTTAGATTCAATGATGGGGCAGCAAGCATTAGCGGTAGTAGAGGCCTTTCATCAAACAGCACCTCTGTCAGGATTTATTCTAACCCGACTTGATGCAGATCCAAGAGGGGGTGTAGCGTTATCAGCCAAATATCAAACAGGCCTGCCTATTCGTTTTTTTGGATCTGGTGAAAATATTGATAACTTTGAGGTTTTTCATCCTGATCGTATTGCATCCAGAATTTTGGGTATGGGAGATGTTGTGTCCCTTGTTGAAAAAGCCCAAAAAGATTTTGACGAAAAAGAATTAGAGAGTCTGCAAACTCAACTTACCAGCGGTAAATTTAATTTGAATGATTTAATGAAGCAGTTTTTACAAATGAAAAAAATGGGCGGCATGTCAGGGCTCATGTCGTATATGCCCGGAGTAGGCAAAATTAAAAATATGTTAGAGAAGAGCGACTTGGATGAAAAAATTATCGATCACCAAATTGCTATTATTAGATCTATGACTAAACAAGAAAGGGTTGATCCTGATTTATTAAAAGCATCTCGTAAAAGAAGAGTAGCTACCGGATCAGGAAGACAAGTGCACGAAGTCAATAGACTTCTTAAACAATTTGAGCAAACAAAGAAATTAATGAAACAAGCTCAAAAACCAGGCTTTGCTAATAAATTAAAAAATTTATTTGGCGGAGGCCAAATGCCAACGATTGAATAAATCAAGAAAGGAGAAATCATGGCAACAAAAATAAGACTAGCAAGAGGGGGTTCTAAAAAAAGACCTTTTTATCGTATCGTAATCGCAGATGAAAGAGCACCAAGAGATGGTAATTTCATCGAAAAAATTGGTAACTTTAATCCAATGGTGCCGAAAGATCACAAAGAAAGAGTTGTGATTAGTAAAGAAAGAGCAGAGCATTGGTTAAAAGTGGGCGCGCAGCCAACAGAAAGAGTTCAAAAAATATTAGCTGAACTTGGCATGATGGACGCTCCAAAAGTCACTGAAAAATCCAAAAAACATTTACCTAAAGCAAAAGCACAAGAAAGAATTAAAGCAAAAGAAGAAGCTGCACTAAAGGCAGCAGAAGAAGCAAAAGCAGCTGAAGAAGCAGCGAAGGCGGCTCCTGCAGAAGAGGCCCCACAAGAGCAGCCTACAGAAACTGAGGCTGTAAGTGAAGAAGCAACTCCTGCCGCTGAGCCCGTAGAGGAATCTCAGCCTGAAGCAGAGGAAACTGCTGAAGAGCCAAAAGAGTAGTCTTCCTTGAGTTTATCTCCTTCACAATTTATTCAAGTTGGTAAGTTAGGCAGGCCCAAAGGCACTAAGGGCCTGCTTCGCTTTCATTGCTTTTTAAATGACGATCGAGATATCAATAAGTTTAAAAATTTTTATTTAGAGAATGAAGAACAAATTGTTATCAAGTTAGTTTCTTTCGATAAAAAAAGCCCTTTAGTAATTTTAAACAATTTTACAAATCGAAATGATATTGAAAAATTTGTTAATCAAAAGGTTTATTTAGAAAAAAATAAACTGGAACCAACTCAAGAAAATGAATTTTATTTTCATGAATTAGAAGGGCTAGATGTACTCAATCAAACTGAGGAAATTGTAGGCAAAGTTTCTTCGGTAGTGAATTTTGGCGCCGGAGATCTATTAGAAATTCATTTTGTTAAAAGCCAAAAAAATGAATTCTTTCGCTTTACAAAAGAAAATTTTCCCTTAGTTAAAATTCAAGAAAAAAAAATTTACATTAAAAATTAATGATTAATTTTCATATTTTAACTTTATTCCCAGAAATATTTCCTGGTTCTCTAGATTGTGGTTTAATGGGGAAAGCTAAAGAAAAAAACCTATTTAACTTATCGGTCATTAATATTAGAGACTATAGTCATTTATCAGCTAATTCAGTTGATGATAAACCCTTTGGGGGAGGGGCAGGTATGGTATTAAGACCTGATATAATTTCTAAGGCAATCGAAGATAACTTTTCTAAAAGCCAATTAGAGAGTTTTGTTAAAATTTGTTTTTCTGCCAAAGGTAAGAGATTAACCCAAGAATATTTAACTCATCACAAGTCAGATAAAGATTTTTTAATTTTAAATGGCCGTTATGAAGGTATTGATCAAAGAGT
>JAYPCO010000009.1:0-17165 GCA_038124765.1 Alphaproteobacteria bacterium
GATTATCTTAAAAAATTAAAATCTATTTATGAGAGAAGATTTGATGAAATGACTAGCGCTATTATTGCTGAAATGGGTTGCCCTCATGATTTTACAGCAGGAGTTCAGTCTCAGTCGGGCCTTGATCATTTAAATGATTTTATCTCTCAACTTGAAAATTTTAAATTTGAAACAGATTTACGAGAAAAATCTCATAATCGAATATTTTATGAACCTATTGGTGTTTGTGGTTTAATCACACCTTGGAATTGGCCCATTAATCAAATTGCCTTAAAAGTAATTCCGGCATTAGCTACGGGTTGTACAATGGTTCTTAAGCCATCTGAAATCGCCCCCTTATCGGCTTTGTTATTTGCAGAAATGATAGATGAAGCTGGATATCCAGCAGGTGTTTTTAATTTAGTAAACGGAGATGGTGCTGGGGTGGGTACATTTATGTCTCAACACAAAGATATAGATTTAATTTCTTTTACAGGTTCTACACGAGCAGGTCGCTTAATACTTCAGAATGCTTCTCAAACAATTAAAAGAGTTTGTTTAGAACTGGGTGGAAAGGGCGGTAATATTGTTTTTGCTGATGCGCCTACTAATGCAGTTAGAGATGGTATTAGAAATGTTATGAGTAATTCTGGCCAATCTTGTGATGCGCCAACAAGAATGTTAGTGGAAAGATCAATTTATGAAAAATCAGTCCAAGAGGCGATTGATGAAGCGAATAAAATCACAGTAGATCTTCCTCAAAATAAAGGCGATCATATTGGCCCTGTGGTATCTAAAACACAGTATGAAAAAATTATTAACTTAATTCAGTTAGGTATTAGCGAAGGTGCCACTTTAGCAACGGGTGGTGTTGAAAAACCAAGTCATTTAAACAAAGGTTACTACATTAAACCCACTATCTTCACCAACGTCACTAATTCAATGCAAATTGCAAAATCGGAAATCTTTGGTCCTGTTTTATCTATAATCCCCTTTGATACAGAACAAGAAGCAATTGATATTGTCAATGATACTGAATATGGATTAGGTAACTACATTCAAACAAATGATTTAGAAAAGGCACATCGAGTTGCTAAAAAACTTAGATCTGGTGCGGTTTATATCAATGGAAATTATCTTGAACCTGGTGCTCCTTTTGGTGGATACCGACAATCAGGTAATGGAAGAGAAGGGGGTAAATGGGGATTAGAAGAGTACTTAGAGGTAAAGGTCATTGCTGGTTGGCAATAAATATTTTTAAGTAGTATTTAAAAACAGTTTTGTTAATTTCTCACTAATTTTAATAATTAAAGCAATGAGTATAAAAATCTTAGTCATAAACGGTCCTAATTTAGAGATGTTAGGCAAAAGAAAAGAAAATGTATATGGTAAGTTTACCCTTGAAGATTTACAAAATTCTATTGCGGATGAAGCTAAAGAATTAAACTGTGATGTTGAATTTTTTCAAAACAATATCGAGGGTGAGATTATAAATAAAATTAATGGTTTAGATGAAAGTTACTCTGGGATTATTATTAACCCAGGTGGTTTAACTCATAGCTCCGTTGCTTTACACGACTCTCTAGAAATCAAAACCTTTCCTAAAGTGGAAGTTCATTTATCTAATATTTACTCTAGAGAAGAATTTAGACGAAAATCGCTTATTGCTCCAGCCTGCACTTCTTCTATTTTAGGAATGGGAATGCATGGATATATCTATGCTCTACACCACCTAGTTAAGAATTTAATTAAATAATTAATAGACTTAATATTAATATTTCCTTAACATAATTGTATGAAGTTATTAATTACAATAATTTCCCTTTTTATATTTTCAAACTCTAATCAATCTTTTGCCGATAATCATGATCAAGTAATTTTTTGGGATCAATCCTCTGGTGGTTGGGATATTTACATTGATACAACCATCGACTACGGATGCTTCGCTCACATGGAATGGAAGGGTAATACGCAAATGCGATTTGGTTTTGACCCGACTGTTGACAGTATGTATATCACTATTAGCGATAGCGATTGGAGATCTCTTCAAGTAGGTAAAGATTATGATATTCAAATTGAATTTGATAATAGTCAACCTTGGACTACTACTGCACAGGCTATTAATTTAGATGGGATTAATTCTCTTTATTTTAGTTTTTACGAACAAGATTTTATTGCCGAGTTTGCCAAGAAGCACTCTATTTATGTGACCTATAACAATAAAGAAATTGCTTATCTAGATTTAAAAGGCAGCTATGAAGCAGTAATTGATTTAGCTGCATGTCAGGATCAACTTGATAGTTATTATAATAATGGTACTGAAGATCCCTTTAATAATAACTCATCAAAATCAGATGATCCTTTTATATAAAAGTTTAAATTTTTTTTTTAATTTCAACTGTTAATTTTACTTTTTTGTTCAAATATGTCCAAAAAACATACTCATTATAACTTGACAATAAATCTTTATTTATATCAACTCATCTCATCAAGTTTTTTATATTAAAAGGAGGGAATATGAAAAAACTACTATCTGCTGTTTATTTATTGGCAGCACTAACAATAGCTACTCCATCATTTGCAAAAATAGAGCTTCATTACTGGCATGGCCACACAGGTAATTTAGAAACTATCATTAATACAATTGCAGAAAGATGGAATGCATCTCAGGACGAAGCAGTTCTAATTCCTACCAGTAAAGGTAGTTATGAGGACATTCTAGCGGCATTTATTGCTGCTTATCGTGCAGGTGAACACCCGCATATGGTTCAAGTTTATGATGCAGGCGCAGCAATCATGGTCAACCAAGTTAAAAATGGTGTTGTTTACCCATTTGAAGACATGGCAGCTAAATATGGCGTAGCTTTTAATAAAGATGATTACATACCAGGTATTAGAAACTTCTACGCTGACTCAAATGGAAAAATGATCGGTATTCCGTTCAACAGTTCTACCTGTTTGCTTTATGCTAATATGGATGTTTTAGCGGCCGCTGGTGTTGAGTCTGTTCCAAAAACTTATGAGGAATTTGAAGCAGTAGCGCAGCAAATTAAAGACGCTGGTTATATTCCAATGTTACAGAGCCATAGTCCTTGGATCTGGACTGAGAATTTCTTCTCAAGACATAATTTACTAATGACTGATGGTAATAATGGATACGATGCTGTACCTACAAAAACTCTATTTGCTGATACCCCAGAGTTTATTCAACACTGGACTAAGGTAAAAGAGTGGAAAGATAAGGGTTGGTATGAGTATAAAGGTCGTGCTTGGGGTGATAACCAAGCTCCATTCATCGCTGGCGAAGCGGCGTTCTGGATTGGATCTGCTGCATCTTTCAGTGGTATGAAAGGTATCGTACCTAACTTTACTGTTAATCACGTTCCATACTGGAGTGGTATAACTGGTGGTAAAGAATATCCAACATTTATTGGTGGTGCTGCGAACTGGATTTTATCTGGTAAATCAGATGAGGAGTATAAAGCGCTGATGAACTTAGCTGAGTTTATGACTACTCCAGAAATTCAGTTATATTACCATAATCTATCAGGTTACGCTGCGGTCACATATTCAGCTACAAAGCTTGCTAATGATATTGGTTTTTATCACGCATCTCCATATCACCAAGCAGTAGGTGAGCAGTTAAGTTTAACTGGCTCTACAATTCCTGGTGGTTATCAAGCTGGTAACTGGCCTCAAATCCGTGAAGTCATTTATGACAATGTTGCAAAAATGCTTAACGGTGAAATTTCTGTAGAAGACGGATGGAAAGCTACAGATGCAGGCGCAGCTAAATTATTAGCCCAGTTTGCTAAAACACTTTAACATTAAAAATTTGAGGGCCTTATTTTAAGGCCCTCATTTCTATTATGAAAAAAGTACAATTTAATTCTAAGATCTCGCCTTATATTTTTTTAGCGCCTCAAATTGCTATACTATTAGTTTTTTTATATTGGCCGATTGTCCAAACATTCAGAGATGCATTTACAACGCAAGATGCATTTGGTTTTGGAACTGTATTTACGGGCTTTGATAATTTTAAATTTGTACTTTCTGATCCTAGTTATTTTATATCATTCAGATTTACTTTAATTTATGTTTTTGTAATAACTTTAATTACAGGTTCTATTGGCCTGCTTCTTGCAGTACAAGCTAACAATATCATTCATGGTAAAAGTACATATAAAACTCTTTTGATTTGGCCTTATGCGATTGCTCCAGCGGTTGTAGGGGTTACTGCGAACTATTTTTTTAGTGAAAGATTAGGTCTGCTTTACGGTTTGTTTAATGACTGGTGGGGGTTTAATTGGATGGACAACGTATCAGATGCTTATATTTATGTAATCATTGCTGGCTCTTGGAAACAAATAAGTGCAAATTTTATTTTCTTTTTAGCGGGCTTACAGAATATTGAAAAATCTGTCATCGAAGCTTCAGTAATTGATTGCAAAAGTAACTTTAGAAGGTTTTGGACAATTACATTCCCCTTATTAATGCCAACCACTTTCTTTTTAATTATCATAAATATAACTTATGCCTTTTTTGATACTTTGGGGATTATAGATACAACCACTATTGGGGCACCGAGTGGAGAAACTAAAACGCTAGTTTATAAAGCGTACATTGACGGGTTTAAAGGCTTAGATCTTGGCAGCGCAGGGGCTCAGTCAATTATTATGATGTTAATAGTCTTAGTGATCACTGTTTTCCAATTTAGGTTTATAGAAGGAAAAATTCACTACCACTGATGCAACAGTTTTATACTAAAAGTTTTAATCATGTAATTTTACTGATGGGTTTATTTGTCATGATTGTTCCTTTTTGGTTAATTTTTGCTAGTTCTACGCACACTAGTTCAATTATTAATTCTCAAGGTTTACAATTTTGGATAGGAGATAATTTTTTTGAGAATTATGATCGAGTTTTAAATAAAAAAGGTGGTTTTTTTAGTGAAATAACCGCTTCTAGAATTTTTTTAAATAGTTTTATAATGGCAGTGGGTGTCGCTTCAATTTCAGTTGTAACATCTCTAATGGCAGCATACGCAATTGTTTATTTTAAAATAAAACAGGCTAGTTTATTTTTTTGGATAATTTTTATTACGCTTTTAGTTCCTTTAGAGTTAAGAATTCTTCCTAGTTATAGCGTAGTTTCCAAATTAAATTTAATAAATTCTTTTACAGGTTTAATTATTCCTATTTCAGCCTCTGCCATTGCAACTTTCTTTTTTAGACAATTTTACAGATCTATACCGGATGAACTTTTAGAGTCTGCTAAATTAGACGGCGCTAACAGCTGGAAGTTTTTTATTGATTTTCTTCTCCCTTTATCCAAAACAATGATTGCTGCAATGTTTATATTTATGTTTGTATTTGGCTATAACCAATATTTATGGCCTATAATCATGACCACAACTGAAGAGTACTGGACGGTTGTGATGGGCTTAAAAATGATGTACGGAAGTTTAGTAGATCGTTTTGCATATATTATTTTATCAATGATCCCTCCTGTTTTAATCGTCATCTTTCTACAAAGATGGTTTATTCAAGGAATATTTCAAAGCAAATGAATAACAAATCAATTCAAATCCTGTCTCATATTGTTTTAATACTCGGTGTTCTATTAATGGTACTTCCAATCTGGATTGCGTTTGCGAGCTCTACTCACGATAACGTTGCTGTTATTTCTGAAGGCATGAAATGGACTTTGGGAGACCAAATGACAAGAAATTATAATGAAGTTTTAAATCAAAAAGGCGGATTTTCTCAGCAAATCACGGCAACTAAGATGTTTATAAATAGTTTTATAATGGCTTTTGGAATAGCGACATTAAAAGTTGTAATTTCATCTATGTCAGCCTACGCATTAGTTTATTTTCGCTTTAAACTCGCTGTGCCAATATTTTGGTTAATTTTTTTTACACTACTAGTTCCCTTAGAGGTGAGAATTTTACCTAGTTATCAAATTGTATCTGATTTTAATTTAACCAACACTTATACAGGTTTAATTTTACCCTTGGTAGCATCTGCAACTGCTACATTTTTCTTTAGACAGTTTTATAAATCTATTCCAGATGAACTTTTAGAATCCGCAAAATTAGACGGCGCTAACAGCTGGAAATTTTTTATCGATTTCTTATTACCGCTCTCCAAAACGATGATTGCGGCTATGTTTATATTTATGTTTGTTTACGGATATAGCCAATATTTATGGCCATTAATTATGACAACAGATGATAAATATTGGTCGGTGGTAATGGGAATGAAGATTATCTTTCAAGAAAGTTATGAAGGTGGGAACTTACCAAGAGTAGCGGAAAGATTTTCATATATTATTTTATCAATGATCCCACCGATTTTAGTTGTGGTTTTCCTACAGCGGTGGTTTATTAAAGGACTGATACAAACAGAAAAATAAAATGAGCTTTTTAGAATTAAATAACGTTACTAAAATTTATCCCAATGGTACCAAAGCAGTTACTGAAACATCCATGTCTATTCCTGAAGGAGAATTTGTAGTTTTTGTAGGACCAAGTGGCTGTGGTAAGTCTACTTTACTTCGCATGGTTGCAGGACTAGAAGAAATTACAGAAGGTGAAATTAAATTAGACGGCAAAGTAATAAATAAAATAGACCCATCTGAAAGAGATGTTGCGATGGTTTTTCAAAACTATGCACTTTATCCTCATATGTCTGTTTTTAATAATATGGCCTATGGTTTAAAAAATAGAGGTATTTCAAAAGAGGAAATTAATTCTAAGGTTAACGAAGTAGCAAAGCTTTTAGAAATTGATCAATTGTTAGCACGAAAACCTAATATGTTATCGGGCGGTCAAAGACAAAGAGTTGCGATGGGAAGAGCAATTGTGCGAAGTCCTAAGATATTTTTATTTGACGAACCTTTATCTAATCTTGATGCAAAACTACGTAATCAAATGAGATTAGAAATCAAAAAACTTCAAAGACAAATGGGTGTCACTAGTATTTTTGTAACCCATGACCAAACAGAGGCAATGACCTTAGGCGATAGAATAGTTGTCATCAATAATGGGGTAGTGGAGCAAGTTGGTACGCCTAAAGAAATTTATTCTAAACCCAATACACGCTTTGTAGCGGAATTTATTGGATCCCCACAAATGAACCTTTTTGATTGTAGTGTTGTAAATGGAACTGCAAATCTTTCAGGATCTTCTTTACCACTAGGAGGGAGTATCAATATTGATCAAGCATCCCTGGGAGTTCGCCCTGATGATATAATTATTGATAATAATGGCCAATTTTCAACAAAGGCCAATATAGTTGAGTACTTGGGTTCAGATATGATTGTGTATGCTTCTTTAGGTTCCCAGGAGTTCAGTTGCAAGACAAGTTCTAAAACAGAACTTTCTGTGGGTGACGAATTTAAGTTCAACATCCAATCATCTTCTATACATTTATTCGATAAAAAAGATGATAAAAGAGTAAATCTTTGAAAATATTCCACGTATCTCATCGAGGGTTAATACAAAAATCATTAAAAGAAAATACACTTTTAGGTTTTAAAAAATCTTTTCAAAAAAAATATTCTTTAGAAACTGATTTAAGATACACAAAAGATGGTGAAATTATTTGTGTTCACGATTCTGATTTAAAAAGAATTTATGGCAAAAAAGATAAAATTAAGTCTCTTACATTCGATCAATTAAATAAAAAAACTAAAAATACTCTTAAAATCCCTACATTAGATGATCTTTTAAGCATCTATAAAGATGATGTTTATCTTTTTCTTGAACTTAAAGGATTATTTAAAAAAGATATTCTGTTTAAACTTCTAGAAAAAACTTCGAAATTTAAAAAAATAGTTTTTATTAGTTTTTGGCATAAAAATTTATATACAATTCATAATATCAATAAACAATTATTGTTGGGAGCTTCTTTTCATAGAGTTAATTCAAAGGCTATTTTAGAGGTGACTAAAAAATTGAAATTATTTTGTTTTATTTTAAATAAAGAGCTTATGTTTAATTCTTTATTTAATAAATTTAAAATTTATAAATTTTATTACACTGTCAAAGACAGAGACACGTATTTAAAATATAAAAATCAAAAATTCCTAATTATTGAACACCAGGCAATTACTTAAATTATTTAGGTAAAATACAAACGGGAATTGGTATCATTTTATGAATACTTTTTTTCCTGATATCCAAATATTTTTGTCGGTTTTGAGAGTTCTCGTTTAACATAGCTTCTTCAATTTCAGGGTAGCTGAGTCCAACCTGATCTTCATCGGTTCTACTATCAGTCCAAAGACCATCTGTGGGTTTTGCTTCAATAATTTCATCTAGGATATCCAGTTCTCTTGCCATATCCCAAACTTCGGTTTTTAAACAATCAGCAATAGGGGATATATCTACCCCTCCATCGCCATATTTGGTGTAAAAACCTATACCAAAATCCTCAACCTTATTGCCAGTTCCGACCACAATGCCATTATTACTAGCTGCAACTTGATATAATGTAGTCATTCTTAATCTTGCTTGTGAATTCGCATATCCGTGCTCTGAGTTGTTTTCTCCTAAAACTTTTTTAAAATCATTGAAAACATTTGAAAGATTTACATCTAAGTAATTGATATTACTAAATTTATTTTTTAACCAGTTAACATGATTTATCGCTCTCTGGTTTAGGGTTTGATGGTCTAAAATTGGCATGGTCACAACATAGGTATTTAAACCCGTCATTGCAGAGAGTGTACTTGTAACTGCTGAGTCGATACCACCTGATATTCCTATGACTAGACTTTTTATATTTGCCTTAGTGGCATAATCCTTAATCCAATTTGATATAAAATCAATTTTTTCAACACTTTTCATTGTTATTTGTACGTTAAAATAAACTATTTATATCAACTTTAAAATATTTCTATGTTAAGATTTTAACTTTATAGAGGAATTTAACTAAAAGGAGAAAAATATGGTCAAATTTATGACTTTTCTTTTAAGTATTTTATTCTCATTTTCATCATTAAGTCTTTATTCAGCACCATTGAAGTCATTGGGCAAAGCTGAAGGTGAACTTAATGTTGTAGCATGGGCTGGATACTTAGAAAGAGGTGAAACAGTTGAGGCTTTTGACTGGGTTACTGCTTATGAAGACAATACCGGTTGTAAGGTAAATATCAAAACCGCAGGAACTTCCGATGAGATGGTTGCTCTCATGAACGAAGGTGGTTTTGACATTGTTACTGCATCTGGTGATGCGAGTTTAAGATTAATAGCTGGTGGGACTGTTCAAGAAATTAATACTTCCCTAATTCCTAGTTGGGACACCATTGACTCAAGATTACAAAATGCTGAATGGCATACAGTAGATGGAAAACATTATGGTACGCCATATATGTGGGGTTCTAACGTATTAATGTATAATACAAATGCTTTCTCTGAAGCACCATCTAGTTGGAATGTTGTTTTTGAAGAACAAACTTTGGGAGATGGAGCTTCAAACAAGGGTAGAGTTCAAGCTTTTGATGGTCCAATTCACATAGCAGATGCTGCCATGTATCTTATGCACCATCAGCCGGAATTAGGTATTAAAGATCCTTATGAACTCAATGAGGATCAGTATCAAGCTTCCTTAAACCTATTAAGACAGCAAAGGGATTTAGTTGGCAGATACTGGCATGATGCCTTTATGCAAATTGATGACTTTACTAACGAAGGGTTTGTTGCATCTGGCTCATGGCCATTTCAGGTCAACCTTTTAGTCGGCGCAGAACAACCAATTAGCAGTGTTATTCCTGTAGAAGGAGCTACTGGTTGGGCAGACACCACGATGGTTCACGCAGAAGCAGCTAATGTTAACTGTGCATACCTATGGATGGAGCATCAATTAAGCTCTAATCTTCAAAGTGACTTAGGTGTTTGGTTTGGAGCAGTGCCTTCAGTCCCATCTAAATGTGGTACTGGTTTAATGGACCCTGCAGCAGGTATTTATCAAGAAGGTCAAGATGCTTGTAAGATCAATGGTATAGACAATTTTGATAAAATATACTTCTGGAAAACACCTGTATCAAAGTGTTCCTCACAGGATAGTTGTGTCCCATATTATCGTTGGGTAACTGACTATATCGCTGTGTTAGGTGGTAGATAATAGTTAATTTCTATTAGTAAAAAGGGGGTTTATCGCCCCCTTTTTTTATTCAATGATCACTGCACTAGAATTAATCAATGTTAATAAATCTTATGGTCAAGTTTCTGCGCTTGATACAATTCATTTAAATATTAAAGATGGAGAATTTTTCTCACTCTTAGGCCCCTCTGGATCAGGCAAAACTACCTGTTTAAAAGTTATAGCTGGATTTGAAGTACCAGATAGTGGAATAGTTAATTTATTTGGTGAAGATGTTAGCAATGTTCCTCCCTTTAAAAGAAATGTAAATACAGTTTTTCAAGATTATGCATTATTTCCACATATGAATGTTAGAGATAATGTTGCTTACAGTTTAAAAATTAAAAAAGTTCCTAAATCTGAACAAGATCAGCAAGTAAATGAAATTTTAAAAATAGTAAAATTAGAAGGCTATGACTCACGTAAACCTAGTGAACTTTCTGGTGGGCAACGCCAGCGAGTTGCATTAGCAAGATCTCTTATTAATAAACCCAAAATTTTACTTTTAGATGAACCACTGGGTGCTTTAGATTTGAAATTAAGAGAGCAAATGCAACTTGAATTAAAAAATCTACAAAGACAATTTAAGATTACTTTTATTTATGTTACCCACGATCAACAAGAAGCGATGAGCATGAGCGATAGAATTGCAATTTTTAATAATGGTAAAATTGAACAAATAGATACACCTGCAAATATTTACAGCAAACCTAAAACAGCTTTTGTAGCAGACTTTATAGGAACCACTTCAATTATTTCTTTAGATTTAGCCAATAAATTCTTTAATTATTCTAAACCTTTTTCAATAAGACCTGAGTTTATTAAAATTCAAAATGATAATATTCATGATAATGAATTTAACATTGAGGCAATAATTGATGATGTTCAATACCAGGGTTCCTATTTTAAAATTATTTTTAAGAAAGATGATCTTACTTTAATTTCCTTTTATTATCCCAATACCTCAAAACAGATAGATATCAGCCTAGGTAAGCGTTACACCATATCTTGGAGCAAAGATAATATAACAGATTTAAATGAATAGCATTTTAGATAGTTTTTCTAGCTACTTATTTCGTAATAAAAACCTTTTAATTCTTTTATTTTTATTACCCCCTTTATTGTGGCTTGGTATTATTTATTTAGGTTCATTGCTCGTATTTCTTTTTCATTCACTTTTCTATCTTGATGGTTTTACCGGTAAAATCGTTTATAAAATTTCATTAAATACAATTATTGAGTTATTTAGCTCACCTGCAAATATCGACATCCTTATTAGAACTGTAGCTTTGGCTTTTTTGGTTTCGGTGGGATCTGCATTAATCGGTTTTCCTATTGCTTACTACATGGCAAAATACACTTCTCCAAAAGTAAAAATTTTTTTTTATTTAGCTATTATGCTTCCTCTTTGGTCCAGCTACCTAGTAAGAGTTTATTCTTGGAAGTTAATATTAGCAAAAGAGGGTATAATAAGTTGGGTTTTTGAAAAACTTCACGCCTCTTGGATTTTAGAGGGAATATTATCTCTTCCTGTAATTGGTGGACCATCTTTATCCATTTCATATTTAGGAATGTTTTTAGTTTTTACTTATATATGGCTTCCATTTATGATTTTACCCATACAAGCATCTCTTGAGCGAGTTCCTAATTCACTTATTAACGCCAGCTACGATTTAGGTGCCAGTAAAAGGCAAACTTTTTATAAAATTATTTTACCTTTAGCTCTACCTGGAATTGCTGCAGGATCAATTTTTACTTTTTCTCTTACTTTGGGAGATTACATAATTCCGTATATTATCGGAACTTCAAAATTTTTTATTGGACAAGCTGTTTACACTCATCAAGGCACAGCGGGTAATGTTCCCTTAGCTGCAGCTTTTTCTTTAGTGCCCATCGCTGTTATGACTGTTTATATATATTTAGCTAAGAGATTAGGTGCGTTTAATGCTCTTTAATAAAAAAAATAATATAAATAAAGCCTCATGGGGGCTTAAAATTGGTGCTATCGCCGGTATCTTATTTCTTCATATACCCTTATTTCTAATTATTTTATATGCTTTTACTACCGAAGATAAATCCTATCAGTTCCCACCACCGGGCTATACGTTAAAATGGTTTTCGATTGTTCTTTCAAGAGATGATATTTGGAATGCTGTCTATCTATCTTTACATGTTGCCCTTGTATCAACATTTGCTGCGATCCTACTAGGAACACTCGCTGCAGCAGCTTTATATAAAGCAGATTTTTTTGGCAAAGAGTCAATTACTTTATTAATAATTCTTCCTATTGCTTTACCTGGTATTATTACTGGTATTTCTCTTAGAAGCGCTTTTGGAGTAGCGGGAATTCCTTTTAGTACCTGGACAATTATAATTGGACATGCAACTTTTTGTATGGTTGTTGTTTATAATAATGTTGTTGCTCGATTGAGAAGATCTTCGCCTAATATTATACAAGCATCTATGGACCTTGGTGCAAATAATTTTCAAACATTTTTTTATGTAATACTTCCAAATTTAGGAACGGCCATATTGGCGGGTGGTATGCTAGCCTTTGCATTATCTTTTGATGAGGTAATCGTCACAACTTTTACAGCTGGCCAGCAAACAACTTTACCAATTTGGATGTTATCTGAATTAATTAGACCTCGCCAAAGACCAATTACAAATGTTGTTGCGGTTTTTATTATATGTATTACTTTTATACCTATATTATACGCTAGTTATATAACTAGAAATACTTCTGATGGAGAAGGGTCATCGAAGTAAATATTATTAAGGAGGGGGAAATGAAAACAAACTTACTTATAAATAATAAATCAGTAGCTGGTTCTGCTGAATCAGAAAAAATTATCAACCCCTTTAATTCCGATTTAATTATTGAGGTACCTCAAGCATCTAAAGATCAAGTAAACGATGCAGTTCAAGCGGCCAAAAATGCTTTTCCTAAATGGTCTAGAACATCACCGGCCGAAAGATCAGGTATGCTCTTAAAATTAGCTGATAAGATTGATCAAAACGCAGAGGAAATAGCTAAATTAGAGTCGCTGAACACAGGCAAACCTTATCACTGTGCTTTAAATGATGAACTTCCAGCCATTGCAGATGTATTCAGATATTATGCAGGCGCATGCAGAAATATGCCTGGTTATGCTGCCGGTGAATATTTAACCGGTTTTACAAGTATGATACGTCGTGATCCGATCGGTGTTGTCGGTTCAATTGCTCCCTGGAATTATCCTTTAATGATGGCCGCATGGAAATTAGCTCCAGCCTTAGCAGCAGGTAATACGATCGTATTGAAGCCATCTGAGCAAACGCCTTTAACAACTTTTTTTATAGCTGATTTGATTGCAGAAATCTTTCCAGAGGGTGTAGCTAACATAATTTATGGCATTGGTGAAACGGTTGGTTCAACTCTTATAAATCACCCAGACGTAAATATGATTTCTTTAACTGGAGATATTGGAACTGGAACTAAGGTTTTAGAAGCAGCAAGTAAAAGTATAAAAAAAACTCATTTAGAATTAGGCGGTAAGGCTCCTGTAATTGTATTCGATGATGCTAATATAGAAGATGTTATAAATGGAGTAAGAGCATTTGGATATTACAACGCTGGACAAGATTGCACTGCAGCTTGTCGAATTTTTGCAGATAAAAAAGTCTATGAAAAAATAGTTGCAGACTTAACTTCTGCTGTTTCAACCATTGGTTTTGCAAACGCTGATGATGAAAAAAATGAAATCCCACCACTAATTACTAAAGAACATTTTAATAGAGTTTCTAGTTTTGTTGAAAAAGCAAAGTCTTTAAAACATATCGAAGTGACAACAGGTGGTTCAGGGCAGGGTGATAAAGGTAATTTTTACCAACCAACAGTTATAGCTGGAGCAAAACATAACGATGAAGTAGTTCAAAAAGAAATATTCGGACCAGTAGTATCTGTTACCCCATTTTCAAATGTAGATGATGCAGTTAACTGGGCAAATGATAGTAAATACGGTTTAGCCTCATCAGTTTGGACTAATGATTTAACAAAAGGTATGAATACTGCATCTAGACTTCAATATGGATGTACATGGGTTAATACTCACTTCATGTTGACCTCGGAAATGCCACATGGAGGTGTTAAATCTTCAGGTTATGGTAAGGATTTATCTCCGTACGCACTAGAAGATTACACTAATATAAGGCATGTAATGGTGAAAATTGATTAGATAAAAAATATGTTTTTTAGCTTACTAAAATTCATACTAAAAAAAATAATCAAAAATAAATCTGTTGTAATCAGATATCAGGACAAAGAGTATCTAATAGATAACTTTACGGAAGCTATAACATTAAAAATTAATAATTCAAACTTTCTCAAAAAATTATTTTATGCGCCCTCATTGTTATTAACCGAGGGGTATATGGATAAAGATTATGAACTTCCTGACTGCACATTCTATGAGTTTTGTTCCATTCTATTAGATAACTATAATATATTTTTAGAAAAAATAGCTAAGTCACCATTTTATCAATTTGTTTTGTTAGTAAATCCTTTTTTGCAGCTTAACTTTAGTAAACAATCTAAATCAAATGTAGCTAGTCACTACGATTTATCTGATGAATTGTACGATTTGTTTTTAGATAAAACACGACAGTATTCCTGTGCCTATTTTGAAACTGACAAAGACTCATTATATCAAGCGCAACTAAATAAAATGGAGAGGTTGGCTGATAAATTGCACCTAAAATCAAATGATAATGTTTTAGATATTGGATGTGGTTGGGGAGCTCTAAGTAGACATTTTGTCGATAATTTTAAATGCGTTGTTAAAGGAATATCGCTATCTGAAGAACAAATAAAATTTTGCAATAAAAAATTAAATACTTTTAAAAATAAAAAATACTTAAATTACAGCTTGCAGGATTATAGAAATGAAAATACTTCATATTCTAAAATTGTTTCTGTCGGGATGTTTGAACATGTCGGAAAACCATTCTATGGTACATATTTTAAAAAAATATATGACTTACTGGATGAAGATGGCATAGCCGTTATTCACACAATTGGTAATATTAGAACTCCCAAAACTACACCAGCCTTTATTAGAAAGTATATATTTCCTGGCGGCTATATACCGACATTGTCAGATATTATGCCTGCTGTTGAAAGGTCAGGTTTAATTTTATCTGATTTAGAGGTTGTGAGACTTCATTATGCTAAAACATTGGCTCATTGGTATAAAAACTTTAAAAAAGAAGAGAAGAAAGTTTTAAAAATTTATGATGAACGCTTTGTTCGCATGTGGGAAGCGTATCTTAACTTAAGCGAATTATCTTTTATTCAAGGTGATAATGTTATTTTTCAAATGGTTTTAACAAAAAAAAGAGATACTTTCCCCATAGTTAGAAAACGAATAAATTAATTAAATTTAGTATATTTTTCTTTATATTCTTCAAATGGCACAAAACACACTTGAACATAGATTAATGGCACTTCAACAAGCGCTTAGTCAGATGATGAGAAACAGTAGCGAAAAAGATATAGTAGAACAACTAGCAACTTATCGAATAGCTATTCAAACAACTCTCAAACTTTTAAATAAAAAACAAAAAAATACTATTTGTAAAAGTGCATCTGAATTAGAGGATGAATTAGAAAGAGGTATATTTTAAAATTGTATGATAATCCTGAATCTGTCAAAAGAGTTCAAAAACATTTATTTTCATTAAATTTAGATAATTCAATTATAAAATTAGATGAAACGGCTGCGTCAGCTAAGGATGCTGCTAATTCTTTAAAAACTTCTGTGGGAAGTATAGTCAAATCAATTATCTTTCTAGATGATCGTAAGCAATGCTATTTGTTTCTAATTTCTGGTATTAACAAATTCAATAATAAAGGTTTTCATGAAGCTAACAATATAACCTTAACTAAACCTGATGCATCTGTGGTCAAAGAAATCACTGGTTTTTCTATAGGAGGTGTTTCTCCATACGGGCATTTATCTACACCTTATAAAGTTTATATTGATCCCGATCTTAAAAAATACCCATCAATTTACGCATCCGCAGGACATCCTTTTTATATTTTTAAAACAACATTTGATGAGTTGGCGCTAAATGCTAATGCAGAAGTTGCTGAATATTTTGAAATAATATGAATATAGAGTCTAAGATTATTCATTACCTATCCCAAAAACACCATAAAATAGGTGATGATTGCGCATATCTAAGTGATACAAAGCAATTAATTACAACAGATAGTTTATTAGAGGGGGTGCATTTCGATTTAAAATATTTTACTGATCGTCAAATTGCACATCGTATATTTTTATCAAACTATAGTGATATCTTATCTTCTGGAGGGATACCAAAATATGCACTATTAAGTGTTAACACTCCTAAAAATAAACATAAAAGAGTTTTTAACATTATTAAACAATTAGAAATTTATTTAAAGAAATATCAAATTGAATTAATTGGTGGAGATACGACCAGTTCTAAAAACGATATTAATTTTTCTTTAACATTATTAAGTAAACAAATTGAGAAAAGATCAATATTAAAAAGATCATCGGCTAAAATTAATGACAATATATATACGTTTGAAAATATTGGTTATTCAAAGCTTGGATACTTATCGATTTATAAAAAACTAAAAATATCCTCCAAAATTAAAGGCTTATCACAAAAACAATTTTTAGAACCTAAAATTTATTCTTATCATCCTATGTTAAGACAAATAAAAGTTAACGCATGCATGGATATTTCTGATGGACTTTTAACCAGTTTGGAAATTCTATCCAAAGCTTCAAAAATTAAAATCATTATAAATGATTTAACTAATGTTAATAAACTTTTGAGAAAAGAAATTAATAATGAATTCATATATAATAGCTTAATTTTAACTAGCGCAGAAGAATATGTCCCTCTATTTACATCTCAACAAGATTTAACTTCCCTTAACAATCTTAAGTTCTTTAAAAATATGAAATTGAAAATTGTTAAGATAGGAGAGGTTAAAAAGGGTTATGGAATAACTTCATC
>JAYPCO010000009.1:17265-35867 GCA_038124765.1 Alphaproteobacteria bacterium
CCTTCAAAATCAATTACTTGAAAATTTTTTTTATGTAATTCTTTTAAAAATAATGTTTTACCAACTCCTGTGATGCCAATAATTTGATTAAATTTATATTTTAATGCATCTTTTTCTAAAAAATTAACCACAGCTTTTCTAAAACTTTTATATCCTCCATCTAGCAAATAAACGTCATAACCAATTTGTTTAAGCACTAGGTAAAGACTTAAAGATCTTAAACCACCTCTCCAGCAGTAAATTAATACTTTGTCTTGTTTTGAAAAATTTATTTTTTTGATGATCTTTGAAATATTTTTACTAATAATCATCGCACCTTCTTTTTTGGCCATAAAAGAGTTTTCTGTATATTTAATTCCTATTTGATGTCGTTCCTTATTGGAAAGTACGGGTAAATTTATAGAATTAGGTACGTGGTCTTCTTTAAATTCTGCAGGAGATCTAACATCTATTATTATGCTATAATGCGATATAATGTTGTTCTTAAAAGGTACTCTATTGATACGCATATTGCTCATTCTGTTTTTATTATATCCTTACTCATTAATATCCAAAAATATATATCTAGAATATGAAATTGACTGGAAATCTATTCACTTAGCCGACTTAATATGGGATATAGAAATAAATGACAATACTTATAGCTTAATAGCAACAATTAAAAGTTATGGTGTAAGTGATACTATCTATAATTATCGATCAGTAACTAAAATCAATGGAAATATTGAAGGAAATCAACTAAGGCCACTTTCTTATGATAGCTTTTCCAAGAGTAGGAGCCAAGATAGATACGTAACTATGTCCTTCAATGCAAATGGTGAAATAGTAACATTTGAAGTTTCTAAAAAGTTTTCACCTGAGGAAATTGAATTTCAAAATGGTTTAATAGCAAATTATAAATACTTTACTGATCCAATTACTCAATTAGTTCAGTATTTCTTATTTGAGTCTAATACGGATCGTATGATTATCGACGGGCTAAATATCTACAAATTGAATTCTAAAATTTTGCCCAGTGTAATATTTAAAGAAAATAATCCTACTATCTATGCTGGTAATGCAAATTCTCAAGAAATATTTTTTGAATTTTTTCAAGGACTTCAAAAAAAAGATAAAAAAAATAATATGAAAAAAATTTTAGTCGATTATTTCACAGAAGAAAATATTAATATCCCAGTCAAGTTTACACTTGAGTCTAAAAAATTTAATGCAAACCTATATCTAAAAAATTATTCAATTCAATAAATGAGAGTTTTACGTAAAAGATCATTAACTAAAACTTTAACCTGGAGATGTGTTGCCACAACAGATACGTTTATCCTAAGTCTATTGATAATAAATATAAGTTCTGACAAATTTATCTGGGATATTGCGGCATATATAGCGATATTTGAAGTCTTAACCAAAATGATACTTTATTATTTTCATGAAAGAATTTGGAATAGAGTTCAAATAGGCAGACAGAATAATGTTGCAACCCCTATAAGATCCTTCATTAAAGCTATAACTTGGCGAATTTCCGCAACACTAGATACTTTTGTATTAAGTTATTTTATTACAGGTAGATTGGATTGGGCTTCTTCTATTGCCATTTTTGAAATTATCACTAAATCTATATTATATTATTTTCATGAAAGATTTTGGAATAAAACAAAATGGGGAAGGGTTGATATTTAGTTAATGCCTTTCGTCAATCAGTTAGAAATTAATCTTATTAAATTATTTAAAGGAGACCTGCCTTTATACAAAAGTTATTGGGTTTATTATGTTTTGGGTAATTTTTTAATTTCTGCACCTTTATTGTTAATTACACGAATGCAAATTCAAAAATTTATTTATACGTTTACTTTGTATTTAGTATTGAATTTAATTTATTATTTTACTTCTTGTTTAGGCGTTTGGAGAAGCTCTCAATCTTATCAAGGTAATAAAATACTATCCTTTTTAGCTAGATTAATTGTTGTTATTGGTATTTCCACTACTGTGCTCGAATTAAGGACTATTTTTTCAATAATTTATGAAATTTGATTAATTTGAATTAACTTCATTTCTTAATAAAAATCCATATGATTAAAATAATGATGAGCGAAGATAACCAACTAGAGATTCGTAAGCTTTTAAAACGTCTTGGTATTAACTCTCAGCAACAGTTAATTAAATACCTTGAAGAAAATCCTGACAAAAAAGATATACAGGTAAAAGTCAATTTCGAAATAGATGGCAATAATTATTATAATTTTGAAGATAGATTAAAAATTAAATAATTTAGTTAAATGAAAAAAATTCAGAAATATTTTATTAGTGGAATTTTAATTGTAGCACCACTTGCTTTATCCCTCTATGTGGCTTGGATAGTAGTCGGCATTGCGGATAATATCTTTAAACCTTTCATTCCATTACATAAATTTGGAATAATTAATGATATTCATGGTGTGGGTTTAATAGTTGCCTTTGTTTTTTTTACAATAATTGGTGCTGTAGCAGGAAGTTTTTTTGGTAGGCTTTATCAAAAAATTGTCGACTCTATTCTATCCAAAATACCTGGTCTCAATTCAATTTATAATACAGTTAAACAAATCATTGAAACTTTTGCTACGACACAATCTAATGCCTTTAAAGAGGTTGTTTTAATTGAATACCCTCAAAAAGATATGTATGCATTAGGCTTTCTGACTAGTGACACTAAAGGAGAAATTGCAACTAAAAAAAAGACTAAGATGATTAATGTATTTATGCCATCCACGCCCAATCCAACGACTGGTTTTTTAATGTTTGTCCCAGTTACTAAAGTAACTAGACTTTCAATGTCTGTTGATCAGGCTATCAAATATATTATCTCAGCAGGATTGGTAGCTCCAAGCGCACCATCCATAAAAAAAACTATTATTCCTTCAAAAAAATTAACTAAAAAGTAATTTTATAGCTTCTTGCTGTTTGAAAAAATAGAGGAGCGGTCCTATATTCTTCTTAAATTCTGAGGATTTATACTCTTCGTTTTTGATTATTAATTTAACAAAGTTTAAAGCTTCAATGATAATTTCTTGATCATCTATGACGCTAACATATTTAAATAAAGACTCGCCACTTTGCCTTAATCCTAAGATATCCCCAGTTCCTCGTAACTCTAAGTCTTTTTCAGAAAGCTGAAATCCATCTAGGTATTGTTTAAAATACGCTAATCTTTTTGTTGAATTTTCACTAATTTCTTTTCCATATAAAGCAAAACAATAACCTTGATTTGAACCTCGTCCAACTCTTCCACGCAATTGATGAAGTTGTGATAAACCAAATTTTTCTGAATTTTCGATAATAATGTAATCAGCATTTTTATTATCAATTCCAACCTCAATAACGGTTGTGGCAACAATTAATTTAATTTCACCTTTTTTAAATTCTTCAATAATTTTATTTTTTTGATCATATTTCATTTTTCCATGAAGCAATCCAACATCATCACCAAACACTTTTTGAAGTGATTTATATCTACTCTCAACATCTTTATAAATTTGATTTTCACTTGCTTCTACCAAAGGACAAATCCAGTACCCCTGACTTTGATCAGATAGGTTTTTTTTTAAATAAATTTCTAGATCTTTAATTTTATCAGAGCTAGAAACCTTTGTTATTATTGGTTTTTGATAAGCAGGCCTTTCTTTTAAAATAACTTGTTCGATTTCTCCATACTGTGCTAAGGCCAGGGACCTCGGAATAGGAGTTGCAGACATTAATAAAATATTAGTGCTTATACCTTTTTCAGCTAAGTTTAGTCTTTGTTGAACACCAAATCTGTGTTGTTCATCAATTATAATATAATTTAGATCTTTAAACGATACTTGATCTTGGAAAATGGCATGAGTTCCTACAATAAAATTAAACTCACCTAAACTAATTTTTTTATAAATAGTATTTTTATCTTTAGTGCTACCTGTTAATAGAACAGGCTTCATTGAGCTGTTTGTAAAAAAATTTAGTGCATTGAGATATATTTGTTGTGCTAGTATTTCTGTGGGTGCCATATAAGCTACTTGATGACCGTTATCTAAATAAGGTAAGGAAGAGAGTAGGGCAATTACTGTTTTACCTGAACCTACATCGCCTTGTAAAAGTATGGTTTCTCTGTAGTTACTATTACTAAAGTTATTAATCTCATTTATAGCCCTATGTTGATTTTCGGTTAATTTAAAAGGTAATTTATTAATAATTTCATTTTGACTATTAAAATTTAGATTTAGAGAACTGGTTTTTTTTTTAGTTTTTTCTTTTAAATAGCGAATTGCAAAATAGTTTGAAATTAATTCATCTATAGCTAATCTTTTTCTATAAATTTCATTATTATCAATATCTTTCTTATCTTCTGGAAAGTGAGTTTTTATCAATGAGTAGTAAAAACTATTAAAATTATTTTTTTCTATGATTTTTTTAGGAAGCCATTCATTAAACTCTTTAAGTAATACCATCCCTTGATTTAAAATATTCTTTAAATCCTTAAGGGTAATACCTCTTGTCATAGGGTAAATACTTTCAAAAGATCTTAATTTTTCTTCATTTTCAATTTCTTCAATATAGTCTGGATGGGCTATGCTAATATTGCTTTTATAAAAAGAAATTTTCCCACTAATAATCAATTCCTTATTTTCAGGATATTTTTGTCTTAGGTAATTACCTCTAACGGAAAAATAAATAATATTAATTATGAGGTTATCCTTTTGACATTCAATCACATAAGGCAACCTTGGATTAAAAGGGAATATATGCCTTTTCACTTTAACAAGAGTTGTTATCACTTGACCTTTTTCTAAATCCTTAAAATTAATATCTTGAGTTCTGTCTATGTATTTTGAGGGGAGTATGTAAAAACTATCAATGATCGATTGGATACCTAGGTTCTTTAAATAGCTTGCTTTTTTTGGTCCAATACCTTTAAGTTTGTCTACATTTTGATATAAAGGCAAAAAACTTTTTAAATCCATGAGTACTAATCAAGATAAATTAAAAAGGCTTAAATATCGATGTCAAACATTGGGTATTAAAGAATTAGATGTGATATTTCAGCAAATTTTCGAAATTATCAAAAAGTCAGATGATAAAAAACTAATAGATTTACTTGATGAACTTTTAAAACATGAAACTCAATATATTTTTGATCTTTTTTTCAATTCTGTAAGTGATGATGATACAATTAAATACAAATCCATTACCAATTTAATTAAATAGTTTTGCAAAATAACTCTATATTTAAGAATAATAAATCTCTTGTATTAACAGAGGATGATAGATCTGCGATTGATATTAGAAATATCTTAGATGTAAGTTGCCCCAATTTAAAAATTACTTATTTTCCTGCTAAGGACTCAATGCCTTTTAGCTCTGAGGTATCTAGCCCAGAAATATTACTCGATCGATCAGAAAAATTACTATCACTACCCTCTAAGGATATAGTGATTATAACTTGTAATAACTTAATTCAGAAGTTCTCTCTCAATAATGAAGTACAAAAATTTATAAAAATTAAGGTAAATCAAAAAGTAGATTTAAAAAAACTGACTAATGATTTAGTAAAATTCGGTCACACCAATCAATCTAATGTTTATAATAAATTAGAGTTTTCTTTAAGAGGTGATATTTTAGATATCTATAACTATCAAACCAATCCTATTAGAGTATCTTTCTTTGATGATGTTGTGGAAACAATTAAAGAATTTAACCCCCAGACTCAATTAACATTTAAAAATAATATTGATGAAGTTTTAATAGTTAATCCTTTTATTGAAACTGATCAAGTAGAACCACAAAGTTTAATAAGTCTCTTATCTAACTTTAACTTATATAGCGTTAATAGAGCAGATTTGATTTTAAATGAAAAAATTGAATTTTTAAAATCAATATATAATCAATCCAATATTGAAATACCTTTTACAAATTTTTATCTAGATAAGGCCGATATAGAGCAATTATCTTATGAAAAACTTAGATTTGAATCTGCGAACACCATTTTAAAACATAACAATTTTACTTTAGATGAATTATCAAACCTACAATTCAATATTTATATTCACCATGGTGAAAATATCTCTAGTTTCGCTAATGAGTTTAATGAAAAAATAAAAACAAAACCCACTTTTGGAGGTAACATTCATTTTTTAAATTCTAAAATATCGAAAAATTACTTTTTTGATCAATCCATACATATAAACAATTACTCAAAGTCCACTAATTCTATTACCAAGTCTAACATTGTTAATTTTAATGAACTTTCATTAGGCGATCCTATTGTCCATCAAAAACATGGTATAGGTCGTTTTATTTCCATAGATAGTCTAACGGTAAGTAATAAATTGAGAGAGTTTGTCCGTCTTGTCTACAGGGGGAACGATAAATTATTGCTTCCTATTGAAAACCTAAATTTAATCACACGCTATGGATTTGATGATAGCAATCTTCTTTTAGATAAACTTGGTAGTACGGATTGGATTAATAGAAAGGCTAATGTTAAGAAAAAAATTAAATTTATTGCTAATAAATTGCTAAAAAATGCTGCTAAAAGATCTTCTATTCACATTGCTCCATTCGAATTTAATGAAACCGATTTAGTAAAATTTAACGAATTATTTAGTTTTATTGAAACAGAAGATCAGTTGCTTGCTATAGATCAATCTCTGGAAGATTTAAAAAACGATAAGCCTGCAAATAGGCTTATTTGCGGCGATGTTGGTTTTGGAAAGACTGAAGTCGCTTTAAGAATTGCCTGTGCTACATATTTATCAGGTTTTCAATTTGTGATTATTGTACCTACTACCTTATTAGCAATGCAACACACTAACACCTTCAAGGAGCGATTCAATTTTATGAATGTTAAAGTAGCTACTTTATCTAGATTTACTTCAATGAAGGAAAAAAAAGAAATACTACTTTCTTTAAAGTCAGGTGATATTCAAATTTTAATTTCTACACACAGTTTGTTTAAAAAAGATATTGAATTTAACAATCTTGGAACATTGGTAATTGATGAAGAACAAAAATTTGGTGTTGATCAAAAAGAATACTTAATTAACAAATACCCCAATATTCATTTATTCTCACTATCTGCTACTCCAATACCCAGAACATTACAAATGTCCTTATTAGGGTTAAAAGATTTAAGCATTATTGGAACACCCCCATCAAATCGAATAAGTATTAGAACTTATGTTCAAAAGTATGAACCTGTAACCTTTTTGAGTGCGGTTAAAAATGAAATCTTAAGAAAAGGTCAAGTTTTTATAGTTGTTCCTAGAATTAGTCATATTCCTTTTGTAGAGAGTGAGATTAAAAAATTAAGCTTAGACGTTACATACGCTATTGGGCACAGTAAAATGAAAGAGAAAGAAATTGAGGATGTTTTTATTTCTTTCACAAAGGGTCAAATTCAGTGTTTAATTTCAACCAATATAATTGAATCTGGTATCGATATTAAAAACGCTAATACATTAATAGTTTTTAATTCTAATTTATTTGGTTTATCTCAGCTTTATCAACTAAGGGGAAGGGTGGGTAGGTCTGATAAAAGAGCATACGCCTATCTTTTTCATGATAATGAAAAATTGATTAATAAAACAGCCCTAAAGAAATTACAGGTTTTAGCAAATTATGAAAACCTCGGTTCTAATTTTCAACTTGCCAATGAAGATTTAGAAATAAGAGGTGCGGGTAATTTATTAGGTGATGAGCAAAGTGGTCATGTCAAAGAAATTGGAATTGAACTTTATCAAAGTATGCTTAAAGCGGAAATAGAGAGACTTAATAAAAATAGTTCTGAAGATGAACAATTTGATGACTTCGAATTTAACGCTTATTTTGAGTACTATATTCCCAAAGATTATATTGCTGATGATATATCAAGATTAATTTTTTATCGTAAATTAACTAATGCAAAAAATAATATTCAATTAAAAGATATTTTATATGAGATGTATGATCGATATGGCAACTATCCCATTGAGATTAATAACTTATTTAATCTGCTTACTATTAAAATCAAATCTATAAAAATTGGTGTAATTAAAATAAATATTCAAAAAAATTATATTGATTTAACCTTTAAGACTGTCAATGAAAAAACCTCTTCAATACTCATTCAAATGGTTCAAGAAAATCTTATTAAAATGAAAAGCCCGTTAACTATTCAAATGAAAAACATTGAAAACAAAGACTTATTTTTTACTATCAATTTGTTTTTTAAAAAATTAGGATTGTAAAAATGGATGAAGTACAGCAATTACCAAAAACTAATTCTGAATGGACTGAATATTATAAATCCATACTTGATGAGTTAACTAGCGGTCAGAAAGAAGCTGGTCAACCTTTACCAGTAGATGAATTTTCTGAACTTCCCATCAAAAGAAAACAAAAATATATACAGAAACTCTATTATAGGATAGGTGATGCAGAATAGTTATATACCCAACATTGATTTATCAAAATTAGTATCCGAAGGTATTAATTCGGAACATTCAAAAAAAGTCGCCAATGAAATTAAAAAGGCATCAGAGGAAATTGGTTTTTTTACAGTCACTAACCATGGAATTCCTTTAACTAAAATTGATACTTTACTTAATACATGCCGAAAGTTTTTTTATTTACCCGAGTCTGATAAAATTAAAATTGCGCCTAAAAAGTGGAATCCAAACACCGAAACAGTATATAGAGGTTATTTTCCTAGCTCTGTTAACGGAAAGGAAGGACTAGATATCGGCGATCCTCGATTAACCAAAGATATGCAAGATTTAATTTCAAAGGAAAAATTTGAGGTTAATCACGATATGTCTTATTTAGATCCACAATGGCAATTAATTATCAATGATTATTTTGATGAACTTCATAATCTTGGAATGTTAATTTTTAAAACTATCATTAGCGTATATTCTACAAACTTGTCTGTTGCGGATACTGCATTCCAGAGACCAAAAACACTGTCTACACTGCGATTTAATTTTTATCCTAAGCAAGACAAACCAGTTGAAGTTTCTGCCCAAGATGGTGTTGCCTTAGGTTGTGAGACACATGTTGATAGTGGTATCATGACTATTTTGTATCAAGATAAAAAAGGTGGTCTTCAAGTCCAAAACCGTCATACTTTAGAGTGGCACGATGTACCTCATGATCCAAATGCGTTTGTCATTAATACCGGTTTGGCATTAGAGTATTTAACCAATGGAAGAATGAAAGCCACAAATCACAGAGTTTTATTTAATCAAGAAGAGCGAATTTCAATTCCTTTTTTCTTTGAGCCTTCATTTGATTTTAAATTAGACCCTAAATATTTAGATATAGTTGAAGATAATAAATATGATATTGATTGTTATGAGGATTTTCTTACAAACTCTTTAAAGAAATTTGTTGAATATGACAGACCTAATTAAAAAACTTCTCTTTATTTCATTTTTATTTCTTACCGCCTGTAACAATATGGTGGACGGAGTAAATAAATCGGATACTCAAAGAATAAATACAGTTAAATATGGTGTCTTAGTTGCAGCTGAACCTGTAAAAATAAAAGGCGAAGATGATGGATTAGGCGCTATTACAGGCGGTTTGCTTGGTGCTGTCATAGGATGCGGCGAAGGTATATTTGATGATCAATGTAGGGATACAGTCGCTGTAGTAGGGGCTATTGGTGGTGCAATTATTGGTAATGCTGTTGCATCTCGCTTAGGAGATCATAATGGTTTTCAATATGTAGTTGATATTGATGACAGCGATGAAGATATTTCTATTGTACAGTCTGGTGAAGATCAAATACCACTTGGTTCTAAAGTAACAATCTCTATTGGAACAAATACAAGAATTATCCAGTCTAATTAACCGAAATAATTAATAATTTATTATTTATTAATAAAGTGGCGGAAGGACTGGGATTCGAACCCAGGAAAGAGTTGCCCCTTTGCCGGTTTTCAAGACCGGTGCTTTCAACCGCTCAGCCATCCTTCCGTAAGCGGAATATCTTTTTCTAAAGATTAACCTGAAAAAATCAACTTATATTTTATTTAACTAAACTTCTTGAAAACTAAGCATATTATCAAAAACACATAGTACTGGGTTTTCGAGTTTTAATATCGGCCAGTTTGAATTAAAAACTTTCTTTAATTCTTCCTCATATTCTATCAATTTATCAATTTCATTTACGTCTAGTTGTTTTAAAGGGTAGGCTAATGTTATATGAAAAGTGTATCTATAATGGTTTTCCATTTTTATTTGGAATAAATCACTTAGCTTATCTCTAGCGCCCCTCATTAACTGTTCGGAGCTTTTACTATTTGGCCTTAAAATCATGCTAAAACCGCCATAAAACCTCTCTAATTCTAGTGAGAAAGATTTTGGTAAACTTAAATTTTCAATTCTTTTTTTAAAATCTTTTGCAATATCTGAATAACTCATACTATCAGAGATACCCTTAGGCCAATAATTAGTCCCTTTGGTTTCTATATTACAACAGTCAAATAAGGTCATATGAAAACTTGAAACTGGAAGAAAAGCATAAGCATTTTCAGGGAGGAAATTAATTAATAAACTTTGATAGTGAGCTATATCTCTAGATAAAGAAGAATCTACTGGTATTTTACAAATAACCGTACATCCAGGATAACTAATAACACTCCCATTCTTAAGAAATTTCTTTTCACCAAGATGAAGGGGATAATCGATTAATGAATTATTTAAATATAACCTTTCGTTAGAGGTTTTATTAGAATCCATTATTTAAAAAATATAATAGCCACTCCAGTTTTAAAACGAAATGGCTATTAATAAATGATATTAATTACCTTGAGTACCGTCTATTTTTTTAACGCTGAAAATAACACCTAACATAAATACAATCACCGAGGTAGGGAAGAGTAAGTAACCGATAGTGTAAGTTTCAGGAAAATATTGCATTCCAAAATACAATGTAAGTGCATTTAAAAGAGCTATAACTGAAAAGGAAACATTAGTGCCAAAACCATTAAAAAGTGCAGAAATTGGCTTTACAATAACAATAGCAGCTGCAACAAGAAAAATAATAGCAGAAGTAATGTTAAGCATTAATCCCATTGATTCAGAATATGTATAGTCTGATAACGACTCCCACGGCAAAAGCATAGAAGCAATCATTAAAGCAGTACCTGTGTAAACAAGTTTTTTACTATTGTCTGATAAAATCATGCGATTACACTAGCAAAAATTTACTTTTAATCAAAATTATTCGCATTGCTAAAATGTATCGGTATTTGCCTAAAAACAATATAATTGCTTCAATTGATAGGAATCTAAATTGATAAAACTGTTATTTTTTTTAATATTTTTGCTAAATCTAAGTTCTGCTTATTCCCACGATCCCAAAAACTGTGATGCTTTAAAAAATTACGATTTTTCTAAATTTGATGACTGGAAAAGTGAAGTTATAGCAAGGTCTTCTGAATTCAATCTTAAATCAGACTATGTAAGGGATATCATTGCCCCTTATAATTTGAATAAATCTGTAATTGAGAATGACAAGTGTCAACCTGAGTTTACTTTAACTTTTTCCCAATATATAGATCAAAGAGTATCAGATTTAAGAATAAAAAATGGATTAAATAAAATAAGTAAATACAATAATTTATTAGATAAAATTGAAGATAAATATAATGTTCAAAAAAGATTCATAGTTTCTATTTGGGGATTGGAAACTGCTTATGGTGAAATAACAGGCAATTATCCAGTAATTGAGAGCCTTTTAGCGATGTCATATGATGAAAGAAGGCGTAATTATTTTACAAAAGAATTGTTTAATGCCATCAAAATACTTGAGCAGGGTCATATAAATATCAATGATTTCAAAGGATCTTGGGCTGGAGCTATGGGTCAAAATCAATTTATGCCTAGTAGCTTTCTTAGCTATGCCCAAGATTTTAATAATGATGGAAAAAAGAATATTTGGACTGACGTTGATGACTCTTTAGCATCAATTGCTAGATATTTAAGCGGAGTTGGATCTGTTAAGTGGGATTCTAATTACACCTGGGGTAGGGAAGTTTTACCTCCTAAAAACATCAAAGAAATAGAAGATATTGTTTTTCAGACTAGAGATAAAGGCTGCTTAGCTGTCAAAAAGCTTTCCATTAAGCTAAAACTAAGTGATTTCAAATCTTATGGTTTTACAAAAATGGATGGCAGCGCCTTAGATTCAAATAATATCAATAGTTATTTGCTTAGAATGGGTAGAGAAGATGGCGATTATAGGTATTATATTGTTTATGATAACTACCTTAATATTTTGACATATAACTGCTCAAACTATTACGCTTTATCAGTAGGTATATTAAGTGATTACTTTAAATAATTTATTTAAAATACTGATTTTACTATTTATTTTATCATGTAGTAAAACAACTAGTAACTATATCGATGATAAAGATTATTTTAAAAAAAGTTCATCATCGATTTCCCCTAAGGAGAAGTATGACATTGATTTCTACAAATCAGAGTCTTTTAAAATTGACCCAAAATTAAAAGGTAACAATATCATTCACAATAGCCTTCCTGTACCCTCTGTAGTGAAATTATACAACCCCAATGATGTAACTCTTTCAATTATAGCAAGAAACATTGAGGGAAGTGTGGGGCAGTATAATTTATCTATATCTCCTGATATCGCTAAAATAATCAATGTTAATTCAAAAGTTTATGTTGAATATTTAAAAAATGAATCAATGAATTTAGTGTCTGTGGTCTCTTCGCAGGAGACAAGTATTGTTAAGTTAGAAAGTACAGATATCTCTTTTGAGAGTTTAGATGAAACCCCAACTGAATTAAGTACGAAACTGGATATCGATAATATTAAAACAATTCAAAGCTCCATAAAATCAGCCGGGAATGTTATTTTTGTTGAAATATTTAATGATTTAAACACGGCAAAGATTAGAACAAATAAAATAAAGAATTTCCCATTAAAATTTGAAGATAATGGCGAAAAAATAGAAGTTTATGCTGGCCCATTTAAAAACAATGATATAGATCTTAAATTGGATTTTCTTATAAAAAACGGATACTCAAATGCTAAAATTAATCGTTAACTTCATCCTATCTTTATTATCGGTAATAATTTTTACTAACTCTTCTTTAGCAATAGAGTCTATTGCAAAAAACGCCTATTTAATTGACCTTTCGACAGGTGAGGTTTTACTTGATCAAAATTCTTCTGATAAAACTTACCCCTCAAGCATGACCAAAATGATGTCCGTGCTTGTTGCCTTTGAAAAGATCAAGGCTGGAACCTTATCGCTTGATCAGGAGTTCTTGGTAAGCGAAAAAGCATGGAAAATGGGTGGATCTAAGATGTTTATAGAAGTAGGGAATAAGGTAAAAGTATCTGACCTACTGTTGGGAATAGTAGTTCAAAGTGGAAACGATGCTTCTATAGCTCTTGCTGAGGGAATTTCTGGTTCAGAAGATTTATTTGCCATTGAAATGAACAATTTAGCAAAAAAAATTGGTTTAGAGGGCTCGCATTTTGTGAATAGCAGTGGTTGGCCTAACGATGATCATTACACAACTGCAAAGGATTTAGGCAAAATTGCTCAATACACTATAGAAAATCATTATGATCTCTATCAGATGTACAAAATTACTGAGTTTACATATAGCGGTATTAAACAAAATAATAGAAATCCATTGCTATTAACTTTTGAGGGGGCAGATGGATTTAAGACAGGTCATACTGAAAATGCTGGCTATGGCCTAGTGGGCTCAGCTATTAAAGGCGATAGAAGATTAATTTTAGTATTAAATGGCCTAGACTCGATCAAGGCACGAGCTCAAGAGTCTTTAAGACTTATGGATTGGGGCTTTAATAATTTTCAATTAGTTGATTTTTATTCTTCAAACGAAGTTGTATATGATGCTGACACATGGCTTGGAAAAAAAGATAAAGTATCTTTAGTATCGAATAGAGATATTTCAGTTAGTATTCCAAAAGCACAACTTACCTCCGCTAAAGTTGATGTATTGGTAGAGGAACCCATTGCCACTCCTATTGCAAAAGGAGATGAGATAGGTCAATTAGCTGTTACTTTTGGAGATAATAAAAAATTATTCCCCTTATATGCGGGTGAGGATATTGAAGAAAAATCATTTTTTTCAAGAATATTTTCTGCAATATACTATATAGTCTTAGGCTCAAATTAAAATTAATCTGATATGAAAATTATCTCATTTGAAGGATTTGAGTATTCAGGCAAATCAACCCAAATTAAATTATTAAAAGATTATTTTAAAAAAAATAAAATCATATCAACTTTTACAAGAGAACCTGGTGGAAATAAAGATTTAGAAAAAATCAGAAAAGTTATTCTTAATTCTGATTTTAATAATCTAAGTTTAATTATGTATTTCTTTGCCTCTAGATTTGCACTTTTATCTTCCCTTAAATCAAAGGGTTTACTTGTATTTGATCGCTTTTTTGACTCTACTTATGCGTATCAAAAGACTAATAATGAGGAGAAAAAATTAATTTTAAATTTAATTAAATTTATCGAAAAAAAATATATTCCTAATATTACTTTCTATCTTAAAATTGATAATAAAAGTTTATTTCTTAGAAAAAAAAATAGAGGTGTATTAAATAAATTTGATCAAAAATATTTAAAAGATTTTACTAGAATACAAAATAACTATAACGAAATTTCAAAATATAAAGTTCATCATAGAAAATTTATAACCCTTGATGCTTCCAAATCTGAAAATGAAATTCATCAACAAATTATTTCATATTTAAAAAAATGGAAATTAATAAAGTAATTAGTCAAATTTACTCACTTCAAGAAGGTTTTTTTATAATGGAATTAAATAATTCCAACAAATTAGATTTAATTGAAGAGGAGATAAAAAAAGTTTTTTTTGAAAAGCAATATGAAATTGATGCCAATTTTATTCATCTCAAGCCCATAGAAAATGCTCAAACAATCTCTATTGACCAGATAAGAACTCTTAAAAAAGAATTTTTACATACCAATGTTTTAAATCTTAAAAGAGTTATTTTTATTTCTGAAATTAATTTACTAAATATCAACTCATACAATTCATTGCTTAAAGTAATTGAAGAAATTCCAAAAGATACATATTTTATTTTTTGTACTTCAAATATTATTAAAGTACCTGAAACAATCATTTCAAGAGCAAAAGTCCTAAGAGATCAAGAAATATTTGAAAATGAAGATTTACAAAGTTATATGAATCATTTAATCGATATAAACCAAAATATTTCTGAAGATATTATAAAAGATCTTTTTGAACCTTTTATGCAATCAAAACAATCTGATTTTTTTGAAAGAGTAAAACTTTTTAGTAAAGATCAAATTCATCTTTGTTCTACAATCTTTATAAAAATTTTAAGTCATTATTTAAGATTGAATATTGATAATAATAAACTCTATAAATATTTAATTAAATTACATTCTGATTTTATTTATGATGTTGATGAAAGTTTAAAATTTAATACATTAACTAACGATTTAATATCTATTTATTTTACAAGACTAAATTCGAATTTATTAAAATATGGAAACTAAATATTTCACGACTCCCATTTATTATGTAAATGATAAACCCCATATCGGGCATGCGTATACTTCAATTTCAGTTGATGTTTTAAAGAGGTTTTACAATTTAAGAGGTATTGACTCTTACTTTTTAACCGGAACAGATGAACATGGACAAAAAGTTGAAAAGGCTGCTCAAGATAAGAACATAAACCCCAAAGATTTCACAGATCAAGTGTCGGAAAACTTTAGGGCCTTATCTGGCATCCTCAATCTCGATAATGATGATTTTATTAGAACAACTGAAGAAAGACACAAAGTATCTGTTCAAGATTTATGGAATAAACTGGTTAAAAATGATGAAATATATTTATCAAAATATGCTGGGTGGTACTCAGTTAGAGATGAGGCTTTTGTGGCAGATAACGAAATTACTGAAAAGGATGGTAAAAAATTCAATTCTTTTGGGTCTGAGCTAACCTGGGTTGAGGAAGAAAGCTACTTTTTTCGATTATCTAAGTGGCAAGATAGGCTTTTAGAGCTTTATAATTCCAATCCTTACTTTGTACATCCGAAATCCCGACTTAATGAGGTTAAAAGCTTTGTATCAGGAGGTTTAAAAGATCTTTCTGTTTCCAGAACTACATTTAAATGGGGCATAGATGTCCCCAATGATGAAAATCACATAATGTATGTTTGGCTTGATGCCTTAACTAATTACATCTCAGCGTTGGGATACCCAGATCAAAAAAACCCAAAATATCAACAATATTGGCCTGGGATTCACGTAGTAGGGAAGGATATTCTTAGATTTCATGCTGTTTATTGGCCAGCTTTCCTTATGGCCGCCGGTTTAGAACCTCCAAAACAAGTTGTTGCTCATGGATGGTGGACTAATGAAGGTCAAAAAATAAGTAAAAGTTTAGGCAATGTCATTGATCCAATAGAGCTAATCGATCAATACGGACTTGATCAAGTTAGATATTTTCTAATGAGGGAAGTTCCTTTCGGTAATGATGGTGATTTCTCTAAAGAGGCCATGAGAAACAGAATTAATGGAGATCTATCAAATAACTTCGGAAATCTAATTCAAAGAGTTTTAAGTTTTATTTTTAAAAATTCTAATCAAACTATTGATTTTACAAAAGAAATTTTAAATTTTGATATTTATAAGAAGATTTTATCATCAGAAAGTGAAATGTTTGAAATGATAGAAAAGTACAGTTTTGATGGCTATTTAAAGGTTATTTTTAGTCATTTAAATGAATTAAACACATTTGTTGATAGATCTGCACCATGGGAGTTGAAAAAAACAGATCCAGAAAGAATGAAGCAAGTACTTGACCAAATATCCCTATGTATATTGAAATTATCGCAATATTTAGCGCCAGTAATTCCAAATGGGGCGGAAAAAGTATACTCAGTTTTTGGCCTTGATAGCTCATATCTAAAATTCAATAGATTTGATGATATTTTAGCTAAAGGTAGCCTTAAAATCACCAAACCAGAACCTATTTTTATGAGGTTAGAGAATTAGGACAGTGTTAGTTGATGCACATGTTAATTTCTCTCATAAAGATTTAATAAATCAGGTCGATTTAATCATTCAAGAAGCTCGAGAAAACGAGATTAATCGACTGCTTGCTGTTAATTCAAACCTCTATGACTTTGAAAAAGATTTAAATTTAGTTAATAAATATAGCTTTATTGATTTATCCATCGGTCACCACCCGTGTATTTGCACAGAAATTGATTTAGATAAATTTGAAGAAATACTAGAAACTAACCTTTTAAACAATAGTGGAAAAATTAAAGTAGTAGGGGAAACCGGTTTAGATTACAGCTATGATGTCCCTCATATAAATCAAATTAAATCGTTAGAATTACATATTGAAAAAGCTATTAAATTTAAATTACCAATTCTTATACATGTTAGAGATGCCTTTGATGATCTTATCGATATTCTATCTAAACACAGAAGAGATTTATCAAATATACTAATTCACTGCTTTACTGGAGACGATAATCAGGCTGAAAAACTAATAGATTTAGATTGTTACTTCTCCATAACCGGAATTATGACGTTTAAGAATGCTGAAAAACTAAGAAATACAATAAAAAAACTCCCAATTGAAAAGATTTTCTTTGAAACTGACTCGCCCTATCTGACCCCAATACCAATGAGAGGGAAGGTCAATAATCCATCTTATCTAAGGCATATAGTTGAATTTTACTGCCAATTAACAAATCAAGAATTTGCAAAAATAGCTGATATTTCAACAAAAAATTATGAGAGGTTCTTATCTTGTCAAAGTTAAAAGTCACCATATTAGGCTGCGGATCTAGCTTCGGAGTACCTTTATTCCATGATATTTGGGGAAAATGTGACCCAAATAATCCTAAAAATAGAAGGATGAGACCATCAATTTTGGTTCAAAAAAATGGAAAAAACCTATTAATTGATACAGGTCCAGACCTTAAACAGCAATTTTTAGACAATAAAATCAATAATATTGACGCTGTTTTATATACACACGAACATGCGGATCATACACACGGGATTAACGAGCTTAGATCCATAAATCTGATCAATAAAAATGTTATTCCTTGCTACGGGAATGAAGAAACAATTGCCAAAATTTTAAAAAGCTTCAATTATCTATTTGAAAATACTGCTAATTCTTACTATCCAGCGATACTTACTAGCAATATTTACCCATCTAACGAATTCGATTTATTTGGAATTAACATTAAATTAGTCCTTCAAAACCATGGAGATATAGACTCAATTGGGTTCATTTTTGATGATAAAATCGCTTATAATTTGGATGTTAAACACTATTACAACCAGGAAGAATACTTCAAAAAGATTGAAAATATTGATCATTGGATAGTTGGATGCTTAAGAATAGATCCTCATGTATCTCATGCATCTTTAAATGAAGTAAATGAGTGGTTGAATATAGTTAAGCCTAAAAATGCATATTTAAGCCATATGACAGCTCATTTGGATTTTCTCGAAACTAGTAGGTATTTAAATAACCCTAATTACTTACCAGCATATGATGG
>JAYPCO010000010.1:0-14188 GCA_038124765.1 Alphaproteobacteria bacterium
GCTTTATTTTTCTCAGAGAAATTTCCATAAACAAGATCCATTCTGACATGTTGATCATCTAACATGGAATATGCACCACCCATTAAATAATAGCCAGTCATAATAAATTGTGCCATTTCAATAATCCAAATAAGCGGCAAATTGATAATATTTCTAGTTACAAAAGAAAGCACTAAGATACCCATCATTATAAAGACGGTGTACATAGTAATTTTTCCAGTTATGGAAGTGATTTTATCAATAAATTTAACGTAACTGATGAATAGATTAGGCATAAAGGCAATAAGCTAACATAATTATTAAGAAAAATTAATCTTTTCTTCCGAACTTTTGAAGACCTTGATCAATAATATCAAATGCGGAGAATAATTCTTTTTCTGTAATAGTTAAGGGAGGACATAGAGTAAGTACATTGCCACCACCAATTTTATAACTAAGACCATTAGAGAGTGAATGGTATAGAATTTCTTCAGCCTCTTTTAAAGCTGGTTGGCTATCTGTTTGTAATTCAATTCCAAAAAATAAACCCAACCCTCTTACATCACTGATTATAGGATTTTTTGACTTCATTTGTCTTAAATAATCTAATCCTTTGTTCCCAAGATTGATGGAATTTTCAATTAATTTATCTTCATACAAACAATCAATTGTAGCTAATGCCGCTGCACATCCCACAGAACTTTTTTCATGAGTATAATGACCTAATGCCTTATCTCCGGTTATATCTAAATCTTCTTTTACAATCAGCGCTGCTAAAGGAAATACTCCTCCACCCAATCCTTTTCCAATTACCAGCATATCTGGAACTACATTAAAATGTTCACAAACAAACATTTTCCCTGTACGTCCTATTGCCGATGGGACCTCATCAAAAATTAAGAGGATGTCATTTTCATCACAAATCTCTCGAACTCTTTGCCAATAATTATGGGGAGGTAGTTCAACTGTAGTCCAACGCATGGGCTCAGCTATTAACGCACCGATGTCTCCTTCAGTTTTGATAACATATTTAAGGTAGTCTATACATCCGTCATGATTTTCATCTTTACAATTAAAAAGACATTTTCCGCGAGTTGGCGGTGGAATATGTTCGCACCCAGGTAAAAGTGGGCCAACATCTTTTCGAAATAAACTCTCACCCCCAATCGATATTGCATCAAGTGAAGCTCCATGGAAACTATCCCACATAGAAATGGTTTTATAACGGCCTGTTGCATAGCGAGCTAATTTTAAAGCCATTCCAATAGCGTTCGTCCCTCCTGGGGCGAATAACATTTTATTTAAATTCCCAGGGGCTAATTCAGCAAGACGACGAGCAAGATCAATTGCAGTTTTATTAGTGTAACGACGAGGACAAAAAGGAAGAGTATCCAGTTGTTGTTTAATAGCCTCAATTACTTTCGGATGACCATAGCCCACCTGATGGACACTGTTGCCATGAAAATCCATAATCTCGCGTCCTTGTAAATCCTTTAAATAAATTCCATCACTATGTGAGAGAACATTTAAACAAGGAGTTGAAAGAGACTGATGTAAAAAATAAACAGAGTCCTGATCTAGCAACTCTTGTGTTGAGCGATCAATGTGTTTAGCTGCCCAAGCTTTTCTTTGTGGAGACAAATTAATATCACCCTCGAAGACCCCTGCCTTCGAAATTGATTTATTTTTTTTCTCCATAAGATTAGCTTCAGTTTAAGCTAACAAAATAAGCTAGAAAATAAAAAATTTATTATTTTAAGCTTCTCATGTGGAAACTTTGAGGTCTTGTTAATTGATCAAATGCTAAAACAGATAAAGAACAACCAACCCCCGTATCTTTCACGCCCGTCCATGCTAATGCAGGATCTAGGTAGTCACATCGGTTCATAAAAAAGGTTCCCGTTTCGATGGATTGACCAAAGTCTTTTGCAAAATCTAAATCTTTTGTCCAAATTGATGCGGTTAAACCATAAGGGCTATCGTTCATTAAGTCTTTTGCTTCATTGTGATCTTTAACAGGGATAATACCTACAGCAGGACCAAATGTTTCCTCCATCATAAATCTCATAGAATGGTTCACATCAATCATCACCTGAGGAGCTATGTAACAATTATCTTCTTTGGCGATCGGAAATTTACTTTCGTCTATTAATCTTTTTGCACCTTGTGACTCAGCTTCTTTCATCTGGGCACGAATAAAGTTTGCAGCAGATAAGCGCACTACAGGTCCTAAATTAGTTCCCTCATTTGAAGGATCGCCTAGGACATACTTTTCTGTTAAAGCTTTAAAGCCATCAATGAAGTCTTTGTATACAGATTGGTCTACGTAAATTCTTTCAATACCACAACAAGATTGCCCCGAGTTAAAAAAAGCACCATCTACAAGATTTTCAATTGCATGATTTAAATCAGCATCTGATCGAACATAAGCTGGGTCCTTACCGCCTAACTCCAGTCCCACATTTATAAATCTAGTTCCGATGTATTTTTTAACCTCTTGCCCACCTTTCACAGACCCTGTAAAGACCACATGGGCAATACGCGTATCTGCAATAATTTTTTGACAAGCACTGTGATCAGTATGAATGAACTGGAAGACACCTTCTGGTAGGCCAGTATTTTTTAATGCTTGATCTATGAGTTCTGCGCAACGAGGAGTTTGAGAAGAATGTTTTAAAACCATACTGTTCCCCGCTAACAGTGCCGGAACAATAGTATTGGTTGCTGTAATTATTGGGTAGTTCCAAGGAGCCATGATAAAAATCACACCTAAGGGAGCTTTATATATATAGTTATCAAACTCTTCATTTTTTCTAGCAGGTATATTTTGTAAAGACTCTTTTGCTATTTCAACCATATGACGAGATCTTTCTTCAAAGCCTCTCAACTCTCCAGGGCATTGAGAAATAGGTCTACCAATCTGCCAACAAATCTCTTTAGAGATTTCTGGTTTCAGTTGAATTAAATTTTCAATAAATTTATTGACTACAAGAATACGATCATCGATAGAAGTTCTTCTCCATGCCTCAAAACCTTTTTTTGCCGTATCTAATGTTTTATTAATTTCTGTGTCTGTTGCTAAAGATCTTTCTAAATAAATTGAATTATCAATTGGTGTAATGGTTTTCTGAATACTCATGGACTTTCCTCAAATAAATTGAACAATATAATGAAAATTAGACTCACAAAAGTCAAATGCTTTCTTTTAAATATAAATTTACTATTCGAAGAAAATAGATAGATTTTTGGCATGCAATTATCACTTAAAGGCAAAACAGTAGTTGTGACCGGCGCTGCCGGTGGCATGGGTCTTGAAACCCTAAGGTTGCTTTCAAAATATAATGTTAAAATATTAGCATTAGATATTCAAAAACCGCAAAACAAGATTTTAAATAACAAGAAAATAGAATTCCATCAAATTGATTTAACAAATTTTAAAGAGCTGACACTTGTTATCAATCAGTTTGTAAAAAAATACAAAAGAATTGACTATTTGGTAAATACAACAGGCGTTCTATGGTTCGGGAAAGATGTTTCTGCAGTTGATTTGAATTTAGATATTTGGGATAAGGTGTTTGATATTAATTTAAAGACGATGGTTTATCTTGCAAAATTAATTATCCCTAAAATGAAAAAAAATAAATTTGGTTCTATGGTTCATATTTCATCCATAGACGCACTCTCTGGCGATGACAAACCTCAAGATGCCTATGGCGCATCTAAAGCAGCGATGATTAGACTGTCTAAGTCCTTGGCTATTCAATTTGGAGCTTATGGCATTCGCAGTAATTGTATTTTGCCTGGTGCTGTGGAAACACCAATGCAAGACAGATGGAAAAAAATACCGAATGCAAAAAAAAATATTAAGAACTTTATGCCTATAAAAAAAATTATTCAGCCACGTGGGTTGGCAGAAGGAATTTTATTTCTACTAAGTGATCAAAGCGAATACATCACGGGTACTGAGCTAGTAATCGATGGTGGTATAACAGCCAGACCTTAGGCTTGTTTTGATTTATATCTAGATAAGAAGTTTTCTGCCAAGTTCTTTAGCACACTTAATTGTTTTAATCTGGATACACCGTCTACAATTCCATCAACTGATTTACTGATAAAATTTTTAGTTCCAATATTTTTCTCAGAACGATCATTTAACCAATATATTAATGTTGCTAGGTAAATCATTGAGAGCAAGCCTCTTTTAGAGTAATAGCTAAAGTCATTAGATTGATCGCCTGCGAGTTTCCATATGAAGTCGCTATTTTGATGCAACATCTTTAAGGACATTAATAAATTTCCAGGACGCAGGAAGAATTTTAACATTTCAGGGAGTGCCTTCTTAAGATAAGAGTTTGTCTCAAATTTTAATTCAAGAATTGTTTTAATTTTATCTCTGACTTTTAATCGGGAGCTGTTAAATGATTTATATTGTTTTTCAACGAGAGCATTATTTTGGGATATCAAAAATTTAAGAACATCATATTCAAACGAGGGGAATAGATTCGCAAGAACCGGTGTTGAGATCTTTAGTTTTTTAGCGCATTTTAGTAAAGTATCCCTTGACCAACCATACTTAGGAACGTCTTGAACGAATAAATTCGCTAATTTTTCTTGCTTTGATTTCATATTTATATATAAATTACGCCTTTAAGAGGATACTAGATTGACAATAGAAGTACAAGTCAGAGATAATAACGTAGAAGCTGCAATCCGCGTATTGAAGAAAAAGCTTTTAAGAGAGGGTATTTTCAAAGAGTTAAAACTCAGAAAAAACTATGAAAAGCCATCTGAAAGAAAGCTACGTGAAAAAGCTGAATCAATTAAAAGATTTAAAAAGCTTATGCGTAAAAAGAAGTTTGATTAATTCTCTAATCCTTTAATTATATCTTCACAAACTTTTTTAGCGTCACCGAACAGCATTAAGGTGTTGTCCTTAAAGAACAATTCATTCTGAACACCAGCATATCCACTCGCCATACCTCTTTTAACGAAGAATACCTGTCCAGCATTTTCCACATCTAGAATTGGCATACCATAAATAGCACTCGTTTTATCTGTTTTAGCAGCTGGGTTAGTTACATCATTTGCACCAATTACAAACGCCACATCTGTTTCTTTAAAATCCCTATTAATTTCATCTAGTTCTAAAACTTCATCATAAGGAACATTGGCTTCCGCTAAAAGAACGTTCATGTGTCCAGGCATTCTTCCTGCAACAGGATGGATTGCGTATCGAACTTGAGCTCCAGCAGCTTTTAATAAATCGCCCATCTCTCTTAAAGCATGTTGAGCTTGTGCAACTGCCATACCGTAACCAGGAACAATAATAATTGATTTACTGTTTTTCATTATGAAAGCAGCATCTGCAGCATTTCCTTGTTTGGCTTGACGATCATCTTTTACACCACCTGCAGAACTAGCTGCTTGTTCGCCACCAAATCCTCCTAATAAAACATTGAAGAAAGATCTATTCATGCCCTTACACATGATGTAACTCAAAATTGCACCTGAAGAACCAACTAAGGCTCCAGTAATAATTAATAAATTATTAGAAAGAGTGAACCCAATACCACAAGCAGCCCATCCAGAATAAGAGTTTAGCATGGATACAATAACTGGCATGTCTGCGCCACCAATAGGGACAATAAGCAAAACACCAATTAGAAAAGAAGCTAAAACAATCAACCAAAAGATTTCTGGATTTTGATCTATGCAAAATTTTACAATCAATCCAATAATTGTTAATCCTAATAATAGATTTAAAAAGTGCTGACCTTTGAAAACCAACGGGTTTCCAGAGACAAAACCTTGTAGTTTACCAAAGGCGATAATTGAACCTGTGAAAGTAACTGCGCCTATGGCAGTTCCAATAGACATTTCAATTAAACTACCCATAGGGATACTTCCAACATTACCGATGCCAAATGCTGCGGGGTTATAATATGCAGATGCAGCAACAAATACAGCAGCTAGCCCAACTAAGCTATGAAAAGCAGCAACCAATTGAGGCAGTGCTGTCATTTGAATTCTGACTGCGATTATACTTCCGATTAAACCTCCAATAACAAATGCAATTCCAATTTCTTTATAACTGAGTACTCCCGGATTAGCGATAGTTGTGCCAATGGCAATCGCCATACCAAGAATACCGAGGAAGTTACCTTTACGAGCTGATGTCGGGTGAGATAAACCTCTAAGCGATAGTATGAATAAAACTGATGATATTAAATAAGCTACGGTTGATAAATTAGACATAAATTTTTCCTGTTATTTCTTTTTGAACATGGATAGCATTCGATTGGTAACCACAAAGCCACCAAAAATATTTACTGCTGCTAAACCGACAGCCACTAATCCAAAATATTTACTAACTGTTCCATCTATTGGCCCTGCTGCAAGTAACGCTCCCACAATAATAACTGATGAAATTGCATTTGTTACACCCATCAGTGGGCTATGAAGTGCAGGTGTTACTGACCATACAACGTAGTAACCAACAAAACAGGCAAGAACTAAAACTGTAATGCCAAAAATAATAAAGTCACTATGGCCCCCTGTTGTTTCTGAAACAGTAGACGCTAATTGGCTTGCTTCGTCTGCAAGTTGTTGTGCTTTATAGGATAAATATTCAAGTTGATTAGACATTTCTGACATAGTGGCTCCTTTACTTAATTAAATTCTTTCCTGCTGAACAAATCATTGTTGCTTTAATAATTTCATCATTTTTATCAATGATTGATTTCTTCTTATCCTCAAAGTTCATTAGTTTTAGAAAGTTAAAAATATTTTTTGAAAAAAGAGATGATGCATTATTAGCTACTCTACCGGGAACATTGGCATGGCCAACAATTTTTAAACCATTTTTAGATACAATTTTCCCTAGTTGACTAAACTCACAGTTACCGCCTGTCTCTACAGCTAGATCAATAATCACAGATCCTGCTTTCATATTTGCGAGCATATCTTTATTAATAATGCGAGGTGCCTTTCTACCAGGTATTTGTGCGGTACAAATGACGATATCCATATCTTTAAGCGTTTCAGCAAGAAGGGCTTCTTGTTTTTTTTGATATTCCGCACTCATTTCTTTGGCGTACCCGCCTTTAGTTTCTGCATTTTGAGACTCTTTGTCTTCAACCATTACAAACTTACCACCTAAACTCTCTACTTGCTCTTTAGATGCAATTCTAACATCAGTGGCATAAACAATTGCGCCTAATCTTTTTGCAGTTGCGATCGCTTGAAGACCTGCAACACCCGCACCAATTACCAAAACGTTTGCTGGTGTCACTTTACCAGCAGCTGTCATAAACAATGGTAGTACTCGATGGAATTCTGAAGCAGCATCAATTACAGCGTGATAGCCAGCAAGGTTAGCTTGAGAGGATAGAATATCCATGTCCTGAGCACGAGTAATTCTTGGAACTAATTCAAGCGCAAAAGCTGAGACTTTCTTGGAGTTAAAAACCTTTATAGAGTCTTGATTATTTTGAACACTAATTTGAGAAATTACCAATGATTGGCTTTTAAGATTTTTTGCCTCTTCCGCTGTTAGGCAGTTTATTTTTACAACAATTTCAGAATTTTGTAATACGTCTTTAGCTGTTGTAACTGATGCTCCTGCATCTTTATAAGCTTTATCTAAAAAACCTGAAAGAGATCCAGCTCCTTTTTCTATTAGAACTTGATGCCCTGCTTTTACATATAGCTTTACGTCTTCAGGGCTAATAGCAACCCGATTTTCAAATTTTTTTTTCTCTTTTATTGTACCGATAATCATAAGTGAATTCCTTTTGGTGGTATAATGTATACCAGCAAAATAATAGAATTGTTATTATTTATTAGTGATTTTTAACAGATTTGATGTTTATTTTCAATAGCCTGCAAATTTTAAAGCTTTTTTTTGATTATTAGCCACTTCTTTCACTGAAAAATCTTTTATCAGATCATGAAAAAGCTTATACCAGTTAACCTCGGCTTTTAGATGAATGAAAATTGAACCTAATCCAACAGCTGCCCTATCCATAAAAACGAATTCTCTAGGGGGTTTTACTCCTCCATACTTTTTAAGCTCACGATGAACTTCCCCCGCAATCTTTGCACCATAAATACCGCTATCGGACTCTTGTATTTTTCTTACTTCATTTTTTAAAATTGGGTCATAAAGGAATAAAGCCCATTTATTAAGAACATTCATCAATTTATCGTCAATATCTGCAAAGCCCCATGCTTGATAAGCTAATTTGATTTTTTGGTTATCTTTTTCTTTCAGAGCAAAATATAAATCAATTACACCTTTGACAAAAGTAGGTGGGAATATTCTAACACACCCATAATCGAAGAGATTGATGTTTTTGCTTTGGTCAACAGAGTAGTTTCCTAAATGAGGATCGCCATGAATAATTCCATATTTATAAAATGGTAAATACCAAGCAGTAAAAAGTTTTTTAGCTAATTCATTTCTTGTTTTTTGAGGTGCATTTTTAAATTCAATTAATTTTTTTCCCTCCAAAAACTCCATCACTAAAAGTCTATTTGTAGAAATTGAACTAAAAACTTTTGGAATTTTAATAAAAGTATTCTTCTCGTGGATAAATTTAAAAATTTTTAAATGTTTGTGTTCTAGTTGGTAGTCTAATTCTTCTTTAAGACGCGCTTCTATTTCTTTGTAAATTTCTTTTATTTGAATCGATTTATTATAACTCGAATAAACTTTAAAAATTATTTTTAATTGATTTAAATCTGCCTCCACAGCAGAGGCCATATCAGGATATTGCAATTTACAAGCTACAAGAATTTTTTCTTTTTTAAGCTTTGCTTTATGCACTTGCCCTAAGGATGCTGCAAAGCTGGCTTCAGGTTCAAAGTCTATAAAGTACTTTTGCCAGTCCTCCCCTAATTCTGATTTCATTCTCCTTTTTACGAAAACCCAAGACATAGGAGGGGCATTCGATTGAAGTTCTGCGAGTTTTTGAGCATATTCTTCTGGGAGAAGATCTGGAATAGTGGCGCTAAGTTGAGCGACTTTCATTAATGGTCCTTTTAAATTGCCTAATATTTCAGTTATTTGGGCCGCATACTTTTGATCACTTAGATCAAAGTTTAAGTATTTTTTTCCTGCAAATTTTGTAGCTAAAGAAGTTAAGGAGGTTGTAACTTTAGAATATCTTTTTACACGAGAGACTAGATTATTGTCTTCTTTCATTCTACTTAAAGTGAGTTTTCAAAATCGTCTATTAATTTAGTGATCATACTCAAACCTTTTTGCCAGCTTTGTTTATCTTTAAGATCGATGTTGAAAGGTTTTAAGACCTCGCTGTAATGTTGAGATCCACCACTTTTTAATAAATCATTATAATGTTTTTTAAAATCTGGGTAATTATCATCATAAAGTTGAATAAGAATATTAACTAAGCAATCCCCAAAGGCGTATGCATATACATAAAAAGGTGTGTGAATAAAGTGAGGAATATAGCTCCAAAAATATTTATAACCCTCTGTGAGTTCGATATGAGGACCTAAACTAGTAGACTGAGTTGTCATCCAAAAATCACAAATTTGATCTGAAGATAATTCACCTTTTTTTCTTTCAGAGTGAATTAATTTTTCAAATTCAAAAAAAGAAATTTGTCTTACAACAGTATTGATCATATCTTCAATCTTGGAAGATAATAAATATTTACGCGTATTTTTATCTGCCTCTTCTAATAGAGTTCTAAATGTCATCATTTCTCCGAAGACGCTTGCTGTTTCTGCAAGAGTTAACGGCGTACTTGAAAGAAGAAGTCCTTGTTGTGCTGATAAATACTGATGACACCCATGTCCTAACTCGTGAGCTAAAGTCATTACATCTCTAGTTTTACCATGAAAGTTAGTAAGGATATAAGGATGTACAGATGGCACAGTAGATGCTGCAAAGGCACCTGGAGACTTACCTGCTTTTAACTCAGCATCAATCCAATTATTATTAAAGAAAAGTAAAACAATATCTTTGAAACTACTATCAAAATTACCATAGGATCTGAGCACTAAATCTTTTGCCTCTTCCCATTTAATTTTTGTATTTGGCGAGTTTGGATATGGGGCGTTTCTATCCCAGTAATTTAATTTATCTTTTTTAAATATTTTGCTTTTGATTGCGTAATAACGATGGGCAATATTTTTATAATTACTGGTTACAGACTCGGTCAGTGCCTCGACAACCTCATCTTCAACATTATTAGCTAAATTTCTTGCGGATATTGGAGATTGATATTTTCTCCACTTATCATTTGTAATTTTATCTTTTGCTAGGGTATTAGTTATAAAAGTGAAGGTTTTAACATTTTTTTGAAAAACAGATTCAATACTTTGAGCTGCTTTTTTTCTTGTTTCTGGATCATGATCAGACAATTGGTTGAGAGCATCTGAGCTATTAAGATCTTTTCCATCAATACTAAATCTAAGTTCGTTTATTTTTTCTTCAAAAAATCTAACCCAAGATGAATGGGCGGTTAGGTTTTTATCTAGTAGAATTTTTTCACTTTTTTCATCTAATTGATGGTCTTTATAACGTCGTAAATTGGATAGCCAATTTTTATATTTTCCAGATCCATCTAAGAGTAATGAAAAGTCATTTTCTTCGGTTGCATTAATCTCATTAGTAAAAAAAATTAAATCACTTGATAACTCAGTTAATTTTTCATTAATGTCTTGGTAAAATTGGACAATTTTTGTTTCATTCATATTAGTTGCGTAAATGAGGAAAGCATAGTTACCGAGTTTATCACCAAGTTCACTGCCCTCTTCATACTCCTGAATTACTTTTTCAAAAAGTTTAGAATGATCTAAAAGTTTGCTTTTATACTTTAATTGAAAATTTTTTGCGAATTCTTCAAATTGCTTTAAATCAGCTTGGATACGCTCATCGTCAATTGACTCATAAAAATCTTTTAAATTCCAATTAGGTAAAACTTCTGTCATCTATTCTTTTTCTATAAATTTATTTAACTGCTCTGCAGTTGCCTCCAATTGAAATTTCTCTTTCCACTCAGAATAAGACATTCCATAGACTTTTTTTCTTGATTCTTCATAATCTAGATCATGTCCCAAATCCTTTGCATATTTGGAATACCATTTGGATAAACAATTTCTGCAGAAACCACTTAAATTCATTAAATCTATATTTTGAACATCCGTTCTTTTTTGCAGATGGTCGATCAAATGATCTAACACCTTTGCTTTAATGGCAATTTCATCGTCTTGGTTAATTTTACTCATAGTAATTTACTAATATCATGTTATTTATTTATTCCTAAATGAATCGAACTATTTTAAGGAATAGAAAAGCAAAAATAGTCGCCACTCTTGGCCCTGCTTGCGAAACTGAAAAAACAATTGAGCAACTATTTCTATCAGGGGTAGATGTATTCAGACTCAATTTTAGTCATGGGGACCATCAAGATCATATCAAAAAAGTTAATATAATTAGGGATTTAGAAAAAAAATATCAAAGATACATCTGTATTTTAGGAGATTTACAGGGGCCTAAATTTAGAGTTGGCAGGTTTGTGAATGTCAAAGAACAACTTAAAAAAAACCAAGAATTTACTTTCGATACAAATAAAAAAGAAGGTGATAACAAGCGAGTTTATTTACCCCATAAAGAAATTTTTAATTCTATATCAGTTGGGCAACGACTTTTAGTTAATGATGGTAAGGTTAGGTTAAAAGTTAAAAGTAAAAGTGCAAATGCCATAAAGTGTATAGTTACAGATGGTGGGGAAATTTCTAACAACAAAGGATTAAATATTCCTGATACAAAATTAAATTTAAAAATTATTACACCAAAAGATAAAAAAGATTTAGCTCTCGCAATTAAATTAAATGTGGATTGGATTGCGTTATCTTTCATACAAACAACAAAAGATCTTCTAACAGCTAAAAAGTCTATTCCTTCCAAATTTAAAGTAATGGTTAAAGTGGAGAAACCATCAGCGATGGAAGAAATTGAATCAATTACAGAAAACTGCGATGGAATAATGGTTGCCAGAGGCGATCTTGGTGTTGAAACAAATCCCGAGGATGTACCTATCCATCAAAGAACTATGGTTGCCGCATGTAGAAAATTTGGAAAACCATGCATCATAGCAACACAAATGTTAGAAAGTATGATTGACTCCCCCACTCCTACCAGAGCTGAAGCATCTGATGTTGCTACCGCTGTCTTTCAAGGTGTAGATGCTGTTATGCTTTCTGCAGAGTCTGCTGCTGGTAATTATCCAAAAGAGGCCGTTGAGATGATGGATAAAATTATTAAAAGAGTTGAGAGCGATCCTAAATATTTGATCAACATTCAAAATTATAATTTAGAGCATACTAAAACTTCAACTGAAGCTATTGCTTCAGCAGCCCTCGAGGTAGCATCACTTACAGACTGTCATTGTATAGCTACTTTCTCCTCTTCAGGTAGATCGATACTTAGGGTTGCTAGAATGAGACCTGATGTGACTTTAATTGGACTGACCACTAATCCAAAGGTTGCAAGACAAAACGCTCTTACTTGGGGTACTTTTATGGATGTAGTAGATGAGATTAGTTCATCAACCGAAATGGTTGATAGAGCATGTAAAATAGCTAAAAAGCATGGAATTTTAAAACCTGGTCAACAAATTATTATCACTGCAGGTGTTCCTTTTGGAAAAGTTGGTACTACAAATACACTTCGAATAGCAAAAATTATAGCTGATAATAAATTAACTTAATTTAGAGCACGCAGTCTTTATACGCTGACAAGCATCTTCTAGAATAGAGTCAGATGTAGCATAGGATATTCTAAAATATCCGTCTAACCCAAATGCCGACCCTTGCACACCTGCTACTCCTACTTCTTCTAATAAGTAATCCATAAAATCACTATCCGTAGAGATTATTTTTCCAGCGGGGCTCGTTTTACCTAATACACCCTGACAAGAAGGAAAAACATAAAAAGCACCTTCAGGTATTCTACAATTTAATCCAGGTGTTTCATTTAAGTGTTTAACAACAAGATTTCTTCTTCTAACAAATGACTCGTTGTTTGAAGCTATAAAACTTTGATCTCCATTCAGTGCCTCAACTGATGCAGCCATCGAAATAGAACAGGTTGAAGATACGTTTTGAGATTGAACTTTGTTCATCGCATTAATTATATTTAAAGGACCTGCAGCATAACCTACTCTCCATCCTGTCATACAATGCGATTTAGAGAGGCCGTTCATAGTTAAAGTTCTTGATTTGAGTTCTGGACATACTTCGGCGATGGTATGGAATATGTTACCGTCATAAACAAGTTTCTCATAGATATCGTCTGTTAAGATATACACTTGTTCATATTTTTTTAAGACTTCCGCTAAAGCTAAAAGTTCTTCTTTAGTATACATGGACCCTGTTGGATTACTGGGGCTATTAAGCATTAACCACTTTGTTTTTGATGTAATATTTTTTTCTAAATCCTGAGGAGAAAGTTTAAAACCATTTTCTTCACCACATTGAACAATGATTGGGCTACCACCATTTAAAATAACAATATCTGGGTAACTCACCCAGTAAGGCGCTGGTATAATAACCTCATCACCTGGGTTCATCGTTGCAGAAAATGCATTATAAATAATATGTTTTCCTCCTACGCCCACTGTAATCTCACCTAAATCATATTCTAATCCATTGTCATTTTTAAATTTAGCCTGGATAGCTTTTTGAAGATCTGGTGTTCCTTTACCTGGTACGTATTTAGTAAATCCCTCATTAATGGCCTTAATTGCAGCTTGTTTAATATTTTCAGGGGTATCAAAATCTGGTTCTCCCGCAGCAAGTACAATGATATCTCTTCCTGCTCTCTTTAATTCTTGTGCTTTTATATTAGTAGCTATAGTTAAAGATGGTTTAATATTATTAACTCTATTTGAAATCATTTTTTTTATTTCAGATATCTATAAACTTATTTTAAAAAATCTACAAGTATGGCTTTTAAAATTGTCAGTGAAAATATCCCCAGAGGTGATCAACCCCAAGCTATTGAAAAATTAGTTCAGGGACTTCATGAAAAAAAACAAAGCCAAGTATTATTGGGTGTCACCGGATCCGGTAAAACATTTACAATAGCCAATGTTATCGAAAAATATAATCGACCCACATTAATTATGGCTCCTAATAAAACATTAGCCGCACAATTATATGAGGAATTAAAAGT
>JAYPCO010000010.1:14288-19159 GCA_038124765.1 Alphaproteobacteria bacterium
ATTGAAATTCATAAGGGACAAAAAATTAATCTTATGGAATTTTTAAGAGAGTTGGTCGATCTACAGTATAAAAGAAATAATATTGATTTCAGAAGAGGGATGTTTCGTGTTACGGGAGATCGAGTTGATGTTTTCCCCGCGCACCTTGAAGATATTGCCTGGAGAGTAAGTTTTTTTGGAGATGAAGTCGAAAACATAAAAGAATTTGACCCTCTAACAGGAGAATTTATCCAAGAATTTGAAAGCATTAAAATTTTTGCAAATAGTCACTATATAACACCTAAGCCAAGATTAGAAAAAGCACTTAAAGAAATAAAAAATGATTTAAAAATTCGCCTCGAGGAGTTTGACTCAGAAAAAAAACTTCTCGAACATCAGCGTCTTAAGGAGAGAACAAACTTCGACTTAGAAATGATACAGGCTACTGGGACTTGTTCGGGTATTGAAAATTATTCTCGATACTTAAGTGGGAGGCAGCCAGGAGAAGCACCACCTACTCTTTATGAATTCATTCCTGAAAATTCTTTACTCATTATAGATGAGTCTCATGTTACTGTTCCTCAAATCAATGGAATGTACAAAGGGGATAGATCGAGAAAAAAAACTTTATCTGAATATGGTTTTAGACTTCCATCGTGTATGGATAATCGGCCACTCATGTTTGAGGAGTGGAACATGATGAGACCGCCTACAATTTTTTTATCTGCTACACCTGGCCCATGGGAGCTAAACGAAGTTAATAATCATTATGTTGAACAGATCATAAGACCTACGGGCTTACTAGATCCTGAATGTGTAATTAGAACAACTGTTAATCAAGTTGAAGATTTAATGGGTGAAATAAATCAAACATTGAAAAAAAATAACCGAGTCCTTGTAACAACACTTACCAAAAAAAATGCAGAAGATTTAACTAACTACCTAAAGGAAAATAATTTAAAAGCAGAATATATGCACTCAGATGTAGATACCATTGAAAGAATTAAACTAATTAGATCACTGCGAATGGGAGAGATTGACATTTTAGTAGGAATTAATCTATTAAGAGAAGGTTTAGATATCCCCGAATGTGGATTGGTTGCAATTCTTGATGCGGATAAAGAAGGTTATTTAAGATCGAAAACTAGTCTAATCCAAACCATTGGTAGGGCTGCAAGAAATGTCGATGGAAAAGTTATCTTATATGCTGACTTGGAAACTAAAAGTATACTTGCAGCATTAGAGGAAACAAATTATCGAAAAAATAAACAACTAGAATATAATCAAAAACACAACATTACCCCCCAATCCGTAAAAAGAAATATTGGAGAAATAATTGAGAGTATATATGAAAAAGATAGTTATACTGTTCGTTTAGATAAAAATGAGGAAATAAATCCTAATAAATTCGAGAAACATATCAAAAAACTTGAAAAGAAAATGCTCTCATCTGCTGAAAATTTAGATTTTGAAAAAGCAGCTATGTATAGAGATGAAATTAGAAAGCTTAAAAAAGATCAAATGGGAATAAATTAATGATTCAAAATATAATTACACTTTTGATAAGCCTATTAATACTAATTTGGTCATGTGATTACGCCATTAAGAATGCAATAATTGTTTCAAAAATCTTCAAAGTAAGAGAAATCTTTATTGGTATTTTTATTATTGCAATTGGAACTTCTCTTCCTGAATTTGCCTCAACGGTACAAGCAATTTATCTAAATTCTCCATATATATTGGCCGGAAATTTAGTTGGCAGCAATATAGCTAATATTCTATTTGTTGGTGGCATAATGTTATTTCCTTTATCTAAACTAATAATTGACAAGAGTGATTATAGTTCCCTGATATTCTTCTTGGTTTTATCGATCTTATTTTTTTTATTTATTATATGGGATTACAACTTAGGACTACTACATGCTGTATTTTTTATCTTGTTATCAATCGTTTTTTTTTATTTTGAATTAAAAAAACCACTGGATGATGATGTTGAATTTGAGCCAAATAAATTTTCAAACAAAAAAGTTCCGTTACTAATATTTAAAATACTAATAGCATTTATAGCTTTATTTTTTAGCTCTAAGTTTTTTATATCATCCGCAAAAAACTTGACAGAGATTTTTGGTATAGCCGAAACGACTGTGGGTATTACGATTGTTGCCTTTGGGACATCGCTCCCAGAGATTGTGGCAACTATAATTTCCATTATCCAAAAACAGAATAAATTAGCAATTGGGAACATTATTGGTTCAAATATTGCGAATATCATAGGCATTACCTTGATAGCAATATTTATCCAGGGAGATATAAATTATTATAACCTATTATCTATTACCGATAAGATCGTTTTCTTATTTAGTGCAATGTTATTCTATTTAATTATTTATTTTAGAATTGCTGGAAAATTAATTTCAATTGGATTAATCATTTCATATCTAGCTTACTTCATGTATTTGTATTTGTAAGAAATGAAAAAGATAAAAATAATTTCAATTTCAATAATAATTTTATTCTTGTTGCTATTTTTTTTGAGTTTTATAAAACTCCCTATTAACTATTTATCATCAGCTAAAATTCAAAAGGAGTCTGGTGGTTTAGTAAATTTGATTTCTTTTGAGAAACAATATTTAAAATTACTACCTACACCATTTTTAAATTTAATTAATTCTAATCTTGAGGTTAATCATCAGAATATTAATTTTAGTCTTTTTTTTGATAATCTAGAGGCATCTCGATCAATTACTAATAATTCTAAAATTTCTCTAAAGGTAAATAAGGGAAGAATTGCAAATATAGAAACTAATTTATTTTCTAATGGGGGGATTCTAGATGGTGCCTTTGAGGATGTAAAAATTAGCATTCAAAATAATGCAGACTATTTAGAAATAAAATCCAATATCTTCAAATATCAAAATTCAAATATTTCATTTGATTCCACTTTTAAAGATCAGCAATTAAATAAAATTAAGTTCACACTCACTAACTTGAATGCCAATCAATTAATTCTTCTTTTAGAACCCAAACTGCAAGCATTTTTTAAAAATATAAACATTAAAAGATTGGATATATCTGGTGAACTCGCCCAAGATTTACTCTTAATTGAAAATGCTACTTTAGAAATAGATGGCGGTGGTTATGTAAATTTGTCAGGTACATTTGACCTTAATAATTTACTTAATTCAAAAATTTCTTTAAATGGTAATCAAATTCCATCTAGTGTTATTGAAAATTTATTTAAAAATTTTAGCTTTTCAGATTTGATCACATTGCCCCAGGGCTACATCGATGTTTTTCAAATCTCTTTTGATGGAGAAATAAAAATTGACAAAATAGATTATTTTGTTGGATCGAATTCAAATATCATTTTAGAAAATTTTACTTCCAACTTGTTATTCAATGAGTTTAGCGGAGATATAAACCTAACAAATATATCTAAGGAACAAGTATCGGCCCTAAAATTAATAAATGATTTTGAAATTTTACAAAAAATTAACTTTGATAACCTAACCGCCAGTTTATACATAGATCAAAGCCAATTAAAAATTCACAACTTTAATATCAATAATGATCGAAATATGTCTATTGATGCATCAGGCTCCTTTGATTTATTGAGCAAACAAATTTCCTCTATAAGTCTCAATGTTGAGAATTTTAAAGACTTTGATCTTTTCGATAACCCAAAAATTAAAAGTATGATTGAAATTTTAAAACCTGATTATGTCAAACTTCAATCGATAGTTTATAATGATCATATCGAATTAAAAAATTTAGAGATTTTTAAAGATCAAAAACCAATAACAAATGTTAGCGGTGATATAAACTTAAATGATTTTAATAAATCTTTCTTTAATATTAATTTAAATCAAGTTTCAAAAAAAATTACAGATAATTTAATTAAGAACTATACAACTCAAGAGTTACATAATTATTTGAATTTAATAGAGTACAATTTTATTGAAAGCGAGTTAATCGCTGATATTGAAAACTCTAAGTTTATTATTAACGACCTTATATTAAATCAAAATGATATTTCATCTTCTATCAATGGTGAATTCGAAGGTAATAAATTTAAGGGTTCCTTAGATTTAAAGAATATTGATTTATCTAAATTAGATGAGTTGCACCTAGGGACATCTCGTATAGATGGAAGAATTAATATTCTGTTGAATATTCCTAATTTTTCTAACTCAAAAGATTTCTCTGAGCTAAGCGGTAATATTCAAGGGAACATAAATTTTGATATTCTTCAAGAAGAGTTAGCATTAATATTTTTTATGCAAACACTAGCAAAAGACATAGAGGATTTTGAACAATTAAATGAGTTATTATTTAAACTAACTAATTCATATATAAATAAGCAAAATATTATCAGTGGTGAAATTGAAAATACTAAAAAAAATATCTTCCATATTAAAAACCTCACGCTCAAATCTCCAGATGGGGAGGTCTTAAATGGTGATTTTATTTATCAAGATAAAAACTTCGAACTAAAGATATTTGATGTTGTAGGGAATGATGATTTTATTATTTCTTATCAAAATGGCAGTTATAGCTATGAAAGAGTTACGGCCGAAGGAGATATTACAAAGCCTATCGAAGAATTAATCCAAAATAATCTAAATCAACTGCTGCAAAACTTACTTCAGTGATTTAACTACAAAATCAATTACATCTTTTTCGATAGAGACATTATTGAGCCTGTTAATTTCATGCAGTCCTGTTGGAGAGGTAATATTGATTTCAGTCAAATACCCATCAATTACGTCAATTCCAACAAAAAATAAATTATGATCAATTAAAAAAGATTTAATTTCTTTACAAATTATCTTTTCTTTTTGGGTTAAATTTGTTTTTTTTGCTGAACCACCTGCATGGAAGTTAGCTTTAAT
>JAYPCO010000010.1:19259-33327 GCA_038124765.1 Alphaproteobacteria bacterium
AGTTGAAGGTGTTAAGTTAGGAAAATTCATCATAATGTGTTTCTCTGGAAGATTTCTTATTTGACTGGGATTGTTAATCAAAAGAGGTTTTTTCAATTTTTCTAGAAGATATGTATTAGAAATGTAAGCTAAATTGAAAGGTGGGTCTTGCCTTACAAAAACAGCATGCATGGTCTCTAATCCCACATCCATACTTTTATTCAATGTGTAGTTTAATGTTGAGTCTTTATTCAAACTTAAGGATAAAATCCTAGCTCTAATCGAATTTTTTTTGGATAAACTGGCATAAACCCAGCGTGGATCACAATAAAAACATTTTATACCCCTAGATAAACTCTCTTTAATCATTAAATAAGTCGAGTCTTCCTGAATATTGATCTTTTTAGGATCATCCATTTGAAATAAAAATTTCATAATTTAATAATATTTTTGGTTTAGTATTGCTGAAATATCTTTGTTAATATTATATTCGTCTATTAATAAATCAGCAGGATTTTTTTGGCTTTCTACAATTTTCTTGAGTTCTTCTAGGTGAATACTTTCATCTTTACCTTCAGAGTTAAGATATCCTCTTCGCTGCAATCCTGATATTGCAAGCGATATTATCTCCTTGCCGTGTTCGTAAACTTGTTTATTCATAAAATTACTTTGGAGACCGTTGTAACATACGTCTTGGTAAAGTGATAAAATATCAACCTCATTCCAATCTTTGGTTTTATCCCATAATTCATCTAGATTGGATTGATCATATAAAATTCCTGTCCAAAGAGCAGGTAAAGCACATATCATTTTCCATTTACCTGCATCAGTGCCGCGCAATTCCATATAAGATTTTATTCTTACCTCTGTAAATATTGTAGATAGATGCGTAATCCAGTCCTGAATAGTTAAATTATATGAATTTAAAGAATTATCTTTGGTGGTTTTATTGAGAATTTCATTAAAACTATATTTTGTAGTATCGCAATATTTTCCATTAATTTTTAAAAAATAATTTTTCACTTGTAAGGCATATTCAACATATTCCTCAATAGAAAAGTTAGAGCTTAAAAAAATGGACTTTATTCCGCACCTCTCATCATCTGTATCTTGCCAAGTAAAAATACGATTGCTTTTTAAGTTATTAAACTTCATTTCTTTGAAAGGAGAATTGCAAAATAAACTCATTACTATGGGCTGAATTCTATTTGCAATAACAAATTTTTTGATTAAATCGTTTTCGTCAAAATAATCAAAATTAGCCTGTACTGTACAGGTTCTTGTCATCATATCTAAACCCCTAGTGCCCACTTGAGGCATGTAATTTTTCATAATTTGATATCTATCTTTTGGAATAAAATTTATATCTTCACGTTTAGAAATTGGGTCAAATCCTAATCCAATAATACAAAGTCCTTTTAAATCAGCATACTCCTTAAGTTCACGCAAATGCTCATAGGTTTCAACACACGTTTGATGAACATTACTTAATATTTTACCCGATAACTCTAACTGACAACCAGGCTCCAAGGTAATATTGGCTCCATTTTTTTTAAGAGAGATTAACTGATTAAAACTATTGTACTCACCCTTTTGCCATCCTTTTAATTGAAGAAATTTAAATAAATCCTGGATACTAGTTTCTCCATCAAACTCTATTCTTTTTTTTGTTTTGCAGATGAATAGAAACTTTTCGTGTTCTGTTCCAATGCCTTTGTGTTCAGGCTTTGTAAAACTGGATGTAAAGTAATTAATTAGATCTGATTTTTGTAACAATTAAAACACACTATTTTTGTGGAAGTTACACTTTTTAATTTGATTTGAATACTCTTTTGCTTGTAACTCAACTTTTTCTGCTACTCCTAAAAGCCATTTCTTTTTTTCATAGGATTTATTTTGATATCCACCCCTGCCCTCATGGTAAGCAAGATAATGATTGTAAACATCGTTTTTACTAATTTTTAACAATCGGTAAGTACCATCAACGTACCAGCCAATAAAATCACTAGCATCTTCAAAATCTTTTCTATCGGCATTAAAGTTTTTAGTTGAAGTTTTATACTCCTCCCAAGTTCCATCTAGTGCTTGACTATATCCATAAGCTGAAGAGGCTCTTAAACCGGGAATAAAACCAAGTATTTTCTGGCGAGGCGGTCTTGCAGTTCTATCAAACGATGACTCTTGTTTAATGAAACTCAATTGTAAACTAACTGGGACATCCCATTTTTCTTTAGTTTTTTCTGTAATAGATTTCCAGTTAGGGTTGGTTTTAAAAATATCACATACATCTGATGTATTGAATTGTCGACTTGTGACACAACCTACTAAAGCTAATAAAAAAAGAAAAAGATAAATTTTTCTCATTTATAGTTTTTCTGAATGAGGCTCAGCATCAAATCCAAGCCCTGAAGTGCCCCACCATGGGTTCCTAAATAACTACCGTTAGACCAACCGAATGTATCAAAGTGAACCCAAGGTGCTTTAAAGGATATGAATTCTTGTAAAAATAATGCCGCTGTGATAGATCCTGCCATGCCATCTAAAGATGCGTTAGAGATATCTGCGACTCTTGATTTAATTTTATTTAAATATGGTCTGTAGAGAGGGAGTCGCCAGCAAAGAAGTTTGTTGTTATTTAGGTCCTCAATTTGTTTAGCGATGTTTTCATTATTAGTAAAATAAGCTGGCAGATCTTCTCCTAAGGCTACTCTGGCTGCGCCTGTTAATGTAGCAAAATCAATTACCATAGATGGATTATAAAATTTTGCTCTTTCTAAGGCATCTGCTAATAACATCCTACCCTCTGCGTCTGTGTTGGCAATTTCAACGGACTTACCATTTTGCGAATAGTAGATATCCCCTGGCCTCATTGAATTTGAGGAAATGGAATTTTCTGCAAGTGGGATTATTAAAACAATTTTAGTTTTTTTTAAAAAATAATTAGCTAATAAGAATAATGATAAAGCAATGGCTGATCCCGCCATGTCTTTTTTCATGTTTCTCATAGAGTTTCCTGGTTTTATATTTAGACCTCCTGTATCAAAAGTTACTCCTTTTCCAATGATAACTAATGGTTGGTCCTTTTTAGAAATTTTTGTATTACTTACTTCAATTACCATTGGTTTAGACTCCGATGCTTTACCAACGGCATTCGTTAATGGAAATTTTTTTAAAAGTTCTTTCTTGGAGTAATTGACAAAATAATACTTCTTAAAAGAATCATGCTTTTTTATTTTTTGATAATAACTAGATGGATTTATTTCATTTGCGGGAAGGTTAATCAGATCTCTCGATAATCTTGTTACTTGAGAGTAAAAATTTAAAAATTTTAAATTTTTTGGCTCCTTAACATAGAGTAAGTTTGATTTGCTTTTATTTTTGAATTCATAATCTCCCCAGGACCAAGCTTTCATAATTTCTAACTCTTCAGACTCTGAAAATTTGGTGTATAGGAAGTAATTCCCCCTATTTTCATGAGAGAATCTCGCAATAGCACTTAAATCCTTATTATCTCCCTCGCCAATAACAACCTCTTTTAACCGCCCATCATCGTAAGGAATTTTTAAAATTTTTCCCCCTTCGCCCTTGAAATTATTAGATAAACACCAATTTCTAATAAATAACGGTTGTTTAGATAACCAATCGTTAAATTTATTTTGTGAAATGATTGATATTTTAGTAGAACACTCTGTGTTATCACTAGTAAACATGGCTTATAGGGGATATTAGAAAAAAATGACTAAACAACAAGCGGAAAAGAAAACAGTTAAGTTTGAAACTGAAGTTTCAAAGCTCTTGGATATAGTAGCAAACTCACTTTACACTGAAAAAGAAATCTTTTTAAGAGAGCTCATTTCTAACGCATCCGATGCATGTGAAAAATTAAGATATATAAGCCAAACAGACTCTACAGTTAAAAAAGTTGAAAAATTTGAAATTCGCATACATCTCAATGAAAAAAATAAAACTATAACCATCAAAGATAACGGCATAGGGATGGATGAAGTGGATATGCAATCCAATCTCGGTACGATTGCAAAATCAGGTACGGAAGATTTTATTAAAAAATTAGGTGATAAAAAAGGAGATATCAATCAAATTGGAAAATTTGGTGTTGGGTTTTACTCTTCTTTCATGGTTTCTGATCAAGTCGTTGTTCGATCAAAAAAATATGACTCTGAAATGGGTTATCTTTGGACCTCAGATGGCAAAGGAACATTTACAATTGAATCCACAGACTACAAAGAAACAGGTACTGAAATTACTCTCTCAATAAAAAAAGATGAATCAGAGTTTTTAAGTAAATGGAGATTAGAGGAAATAGTAAAAAAATATTCAGACTTTGTTCCTTTTTCAATTTATGTAAGTGCTGAAGAAGATAAAAAAGAAAAAGATCATAAAGAGGAACAAGTAAACTCTGCGGAAGCCATATGGCTAAAAGACAAATCAAAGATTAAAGATGAGGAATATAAGTCTTTTTATAATCAAACCTCTTCTTATTATGACGAGCCTTTAAAATCTATTCATTTTAAGGCCGAAGGAGTAGTCAACTATACAGCGCTTTTATATTTACCAAAATCTCAGCCTCAAGATTTGTACCACCCAGATCGTAAAAACAAATTAAAACTCTACGTTAACAAAGTATTCATATCTGACAAACTTGATGCACTTATTCCTGCCTGGTTACGATTCATTCCAGGGGTTGTAGATACCGAAGATTTAAGTCTCAATATATCAAGAGAAATTTTACAAAATAATGCCGTTATTAATAAAATTTCTAATGCAATCACAAAAAGAATTTTAAAAGAAATATCAGACTTAAAGAAAAAAAATCCTGATGAATTTAAAGATTTTTGGAAAAACTTTGGTCCAGTCGTTAAAGAGGGCTTATATGAATTTAATGATTTTCATGATCAGATTTTTGAGTTTGCAGTCTTTAATTGCTCAGAAAAAGCAGACATGATTTCTTTGGATGAGTATGTCAATGATTTTTCAAATGATAAAAAAAAGATTTACTACATCTCAGGTGAAAATAAAGAAAACTTATTAAATAGTCCGCAAATGGAATTGTTTAAAAATGAGAAGATAAATGTTCTTCTGATTACTGATCCTGTGGATGAATTTTGGATGCCGATGAAGATGAAATTTAAGGAGTATGAATTTACTTCGATCACCAAAGGAGATGTTGATATTGGTGAAAAAACAAAATCTTCTAAAGATAAAGTTGAGCCAAAAGAAGATAAGGATTTCATATCTTATCTAAAAGATCATTTAAAAGACAAGGTAAAGGATGTTAAAATATCAAAAAGACTTACCACCAGCGCCTCCTGTCTTGTTGCAGATGAAAATGATATGGACATGCATTTGAAAAAATTAATGGCTGCCAATAATCAAAATATATCCGATGAAAAGAGAATTTTAGAAATTAACATTGACCATACTTTAGTAAACAAGGTTAAGTCTCTTGATAAAGATCAAAAAGATAGATTTAGTGAAATTTTATACGATCATGCAAAACTGATGGAAGGTGAAAACCTTGATGATCCAAAAAAATACACTAATCTAATCTCTGAGTTGGTATCATTATGAGCAATAATAAAAGTACAGAAAATCAAATTGAATACGTTGCAGCTAATACAGACAAAGTAATGTGTGATGGTGGTAGTGGTGACTTAGGTCATCCGGCTGTATATTTTAAACTCGATAAAAAAAAAGAAGTAGTTTGTAATTATTGTAATAAAAAGTTTATTAAGAAAGATTAACTTTTTCTTTCTTTATTCACTTCTCTCACTAGAAAATCTCTTAAGGCTTCAATTTTTTTTGAACCCTTTAATTCAGAAGGATATGTGAAGTAAATTGTTGCCTTGGGAGTATTCGCTTCAGGAAGAATAGGCACTAAGTTATTTTTGGTAGTCTTCATATAATCTGGTAGCGCACCTATTCCTGCACCCGCTGCAATCGCTCGCATCACACCGTACATATTAGAGATATACAAAACTTTATATTTTTTTGACTTTGGGATCAGATCTAAAATACAGTTTACATCAGAAATAGATGGTTCAACATCTTTACCAAAAGCGACAATACGGTGATTAGATAATTCCTTTACATCTGAGGGAATTCCAAATTTTTCTATGTATTCAGGTGAGGAATAGATTTTGAATTGAAATTCATAAAGCGGAAAACGAATTAAATCCATTTGGGTCGGTTCTTTTAAGCGTAGTGCGACATCCGCCTCCCCTTGCGATAAATCTGTATATTTGTTTTCAATTTTTATTGAAACGTCAATATCTGGATAGGAATTAATAAACTTAGTCATCCTAGGAGCAAGCCATGTCGTTCCAAAAGCTACAGTGGCTGCTATTTTAAGTGAACCTGTTGGTTTTTCTTTTGAGTCAGTCAGTTGTGCCTCAGTTAAGGCAATTTTTCCGAAAATATCATGAACTGTTTTAAATAAAATTTTTCCCTGTTCAGTTAATGATAAACCCCTTGCATGTCTTTGAAAAAGTGAAACTTTTAAATCTCTTTCTAACGAAGAAATTTGGCGGCTAATCGAAGAATGGCTAATATTCATTTTATTAGCTGCTTCAGATATATTCAAATCTAGAGCCACATTATGAAAAATTTTTAATTTATCCCAATCCATATTTTTGATTTTTCTTTTTTAATATATTTATACTATCTATTTTATTATTAAACAAAGTCCAGTTATCATTTAGCTCTATTTCACTCCATATTTTTTCGATTTCATCATAAAGAAGTGTTTCTAAATAAGAATCGTTTGCCGCTTCTTTATCAAAGTTATCTGATGGTGAGTGATTTTTAAAGATATTAAATAAATCAAATTGGGAGTACTTTTTTTTGAGGTCAGGATGAAAGTCTAATTTTTTTAATCCACCTCTTAAATCATTATAAACTTCTTCGTACAAGAATGATTCATTTCTTAAAATCTCATACACGTTAGAGATCAAATTATGATTTAGTTTTTCATCTGAACTTGGCTTTAACATTATTTTTTTAAAAAACATTTTCATTAATTGTTCATTGTAAATATCAGGGTATGTTTTTAAAATTTCTTTTATATCTTCTGTCTTAAGAAATAATGTCATGATCGAGGCTAGCTGTTGGAGATTCCAGAATATTGCATTCACTTGATTTGAAAACCTATACAAGCCGCTATGGTCAAAATAAGCAGCTACTTTGTTTTCATCATATTTTTCAAGAAATCTAAAAGGTCCATAATCAAAACTTTCTCCAGTAATATTAATATTATCTGTATTTAACACGCCGTGAACAAACCCATTTATATTATATGAAGCAGCGAGAGTTGCAGAATTAGCAACTACTTGTTTAAAAAAATTTTCCTCCTTGTTTATTTCATTGTTGAAATGGAAATAATATTTATTGATAGAATGAATTAGTAGTTTTAAGTTTTCTAAATTTCCATGATAGGCATGATATTGAAAGGTTCCAATTCTAAGGTGAGAGTGTGAAACCCTTACTAGTACACTAGATCTTGTGGGTGATTTTTCATCACTTCGGTAAAGCTGCTCACCTGTCTCAATTAAAGAGAGAGCTTTGGAAGTATTAACACCTAATGCATCAAGATAGCATGCGCATAAAACTTCTCTTACGCCCCCTTTCAAAGTTAATTTGCCATCTCCATTTCGGGAATATTTTGTTATTCCACTTCCCTTAGTCCCTAAATCTAATAGCTGATTATTTTTATAGAATTGAGCAACCGTAAAACCTCTACCATCTCCAATATCAGGATTGTAGACTTGAAATTGATGACCATGATATTTTAGAGCAGTATTTCTCTTTTGAGGTAAATGATCACTGTTAAATTTAGCAAATAAACTAATCCAACCTTGATCATCTAAGCCCTCGAATTCTTGAAAAAAAGAATTTCTAAATCTTATCTTTGTTAACGGAAATTCCGCTGGATAGCTTAAATCATAAAAATCATCATTTAAAAATGTATAAGGAGATAAAAGATTTAAATTTTGATTGAAAGTCAAAAAAGATCTTGAGGTGAAGAATAAGGAAGATTAAAAAAATCAGCCACAGGTTTGCACGTTAAATTTCCCAAATAAGTGTTTAGTCCATTTAGATGGTGCTCACTATCTTTGCAAAATTTTTCTACTCCATTATCAGCAAGTTTTTGAATATAAGGCAAAGTCGCTGAATTTAAGGAAATAGTCGATGTTCTAGGGACTGCCCCAGGCATATTTGCAACACAATAATGCACTACATCGTCAATGATATAGGTAGGGTTATCATGAGTAGTGGCCTTACTTGTTTCAAAACATCCTCCTTGGTCAATCGCGACATCAACTAAAACAGAACCCTTCTTCATAATTTTTAAATGTTCCTTTTTAATAATTTTGGGTGCTTGTGCTCCAGGGATAAGTACTGCACCAATTATTAAATCAAATTTTGGAAGTATGTTCTCAATATTCGTATCATCAATACTTAAAACATCAGCCTTTGGAAATTCCTTTTTTAAAAAATCTATACGCGAAGATGATTTTTCTAAAATTGTCATTCGTGATCCCATTCCATTCGCTATAAGAGCTGCGTTATAACCTACTACACCGCCTCCAATTACTAAAGTTTTTGCCGGGTCACTAAAACTTGAACCACTTAAAAGCAAACCGATACCACCATGGTGTTTTTCTAAGCAGCTAGCTCCTGCCTGCACTGATAGTCGACCAGCCACTTCACTCATTGGCATTAATAAAGGTAAGCCATGGGAATCGCTAGTAATTGTTTCATAGGCAATGGATTTACATTTTGCGTTTAGTAGTTGATTTGTAAGGTCTAGAGATGAGGCTAAATGCAAATAGGTAAAAAGAATTTGACCTTCTTTTAACTGCTCTGTTTCAATTTTTTGAGGCTCCTTAACCTTAACAATTAATTCACTTTGATCAAAAATTTCTTTGGCAGAATTACAAATAATGGCACCGGATTTTATATAGTCATCATCGAAAAAGCCTGAACCCTCACCTGCATTTTTTTCAATTAAAACTTTATGCCCACTTTGAGTTAAAGTTTGAACACTAGAGGGAGTTAATCCAACTCTAAATTCTTTATTTTTAATTTCTTTTGGGGTTCCAATAAGCACTGCAAAAATATATTTTTAATTTATATAAAAAGCATCATAATTTTAGTTAGAATTAAAAAAATTTAGGGATAGTTTCTTTTGTTAGGCTTAGAGATATTAAAAAAAAGAATTAAGGAAGCCCCGTTGAAAACTGGGGTATACTTATTTAAAAATAAGAAAGACCTGCCAATTTACATTGGAAAAGCTGTAAATATCAAAAGAAGGCTTTCAAATTACGGGAATATATCCAAATTACCAAGAAGACTTCAAAAAATGGTCTCTCAAACTAATAATATTGATTTTGAATTTACTGACTCAGAAAGAAACGCCCTGTTATTAGAAGCTTTATTGATAAAAAAATTTGCACCAAGATATAACATCAGACTTAAAGACGATAAAAGTTTTCCTTTAATCAAAATTACCGATGGTGATTTTCCAAGATTAACAAGATTTAGAAATGATTACAGCAATAAAGACAGAGTATTTGGGCCTTTCACATCTGCTTTAAAAACCGACAAAGTTATAAAAACTTTACAGAAATCTTTCAAACTTAGAAGCTGCACTGACTTAGAGTTTAAAAATAGAAAGAGACCATGTTTATTATACGATCTGAAGCAATGTTCAGCACCTTGTGCCCTGAAAGTAACTAAACAAGATTATGAAAAACAAGTAAATGACACAATCGATTTTTTTCAAGGCGGTCAAAAAAAAATTTTCAGCAAGTTAGAAAAACAAATGCTTAACTTTAGTAATAATCAAAATTATGAAAAAGCAGCTGAACTAAGAGATAGTTTACATTCTTTAAACTTTATCATTCGAGAGGAAATTAAAATAGGAAACCAAGATGCAAATTATGATTATATTTATATAGATAATACAAATCAAATTTCTATTTATATTAGTTTTATTCGATATGGCAGGTATTTAGGCGGTAACTTAATTTTTTATTCTGAATTAGCAGATGAAGATATAGATGTTAATTCATTAATAATTCAATTTTATTTAAAAAGTTACAGGCCTAATAAAATTATAATTTCAAAAAAAACTAATCAATATAATGAGCTTAAATCTATTTTAGCCGATAATTACAATATAGATTTAAGTATTAAAAATAGTCAAATCACTGGAATTAATAAAATAACCAATCTTACAAAAAAGAATTGTATTAAAGAGATCAATACTCAAAAACAAAAATATAAATCAAATGTAGAAATAACTGAATTAATTAAAAATAAATTTAAGCTGACGGAAAACCCTGAAAGAATTGAAGCTTACGATAATAGCTTTTTTTCTAATAATTATGCAGTTGCCTCTTATGTTGTTTTTAATCAAGAAGGATTTAGCATTCGGGACTCACGAACCTATAAATTTAAAGATTTTGACCTTAAAAAATTTGGCGACGCCGATCTTATGAGAAAAGTTTTTGAAGCAAGATTTTCTAAAGATGACAAGGTTAATCCTGATATTATCATTATTGATGGCGGTCATCCTTATATTAAAATATGCCATGAGGTTCTGCAAAAATATGATTTACACAATAAAATATTGATTATTGGAGTGTCTAAAGGACATAAAAGAGACTTTCGATTTGATCGCTACCACACTTTAAATCAGAAAAATATTTCATTAAAAGACACCCCTCAAGTTGAGGGCTTTATACAGAAAATGAGAGACAAGGCACATAATTTATCAAAGAAAAATAGCTTAAAACGTATGTCCGAATCTTTAAAAACGAGTATCCTAGATGGCGTGCAGGGTATTGGAAAAATAAAAAAAATGCGAATTATTAATTTTTTTGGAGGTATTCAAAATTTGAAGCGTGCAAGTTCATTAGAACTTCAACAAATTAAAGGACTAAACAAAAAAAATATTCAAGATATATTAGATAAAATTAATGACTAACATCTATACCGTCCCCAACATCATAACTTTTGTCAGAATTATTTTAATTCCAATTATTTTGTATTTATTATTCTCTGATAACTCCAATATTGTTTTGATCGCAGGTGGTTTATTTATTATTTCTTCAATTTCTGATTATTTTGATGGATACTTAGCCAGGACTCTAAACCAATCATCTAAACTAGGTACTTTACTTGATCCAATCGCAGATAAATTGCTAATTGCATCTGTAATCATAGTACTAATAGAAACGAGAGTGATTGTTAATATTCATGTTGTTCCTGCTATAGTTATATTACTTCGTGAAATAGCAATATCTGGGCTAAGAGAGTTTTTAGCTAAATACAATATGGACATGCCGGTAAGTAAATTAGCAAAATATAAAACAACATTTCAAATGATTAGTTTATCTATTTTAATTATTGGAATGGGTTTTGATCTAAACGATTATATTTGGGATCTTGGCTTAACAACGCTTTGGATTTCTGCAGTAATAACATTATTGTCTGGCTACAACTACCTTGCTTCAGGTTTAAAGAACCTTTGAAAATTAACTTAAAATATTTTTCATGGATTAGAGTGAAATTAAAAAGAGGTCAGGATACGATTGATGTGGTTGAGAAAATTACTTTTAAAAAGCTTAAACCCTATTTAATAGAAAAAGACGTTATTTTTGAAGAAATATTTGAAGACAATAGTACAAAATTTTTTTTGAATTTAATTGAAATTAATGATGAAAACATCCCTTTAAACGAGGGAGATGAAATAGCATTCCTGCCTCCCGTTACAGGTGGTTGATGATTAAAATTATTTCCGAGTCTTTTAATATAGAAAGTGAATTTGAAAAAATTGCAAATTCTACAAGTGGTGCTTATAGTTTTTTTCTTGGCACGGTCAGATCTGATATCATAGCTGATCAAAGGAGAATAAATGGTGTTTTTTTAGAGTGCTATGAGGATCTAGCCTACCAACAATTGTCTCAAATACGATTAAAGGCAATAGAGCGTTGGAAACTCAATGGATGTGTCATAATTCATCGAGTAGGAAACTTAGCGGTAGGAGAAAAAATTGTTTTGGTGCTAACATCCTCAAGTCACAGGGGTGATGCTATAAAATCTTGTGAGTTTATAATCGATAATTTAAAAATAGATGCTGCTTTCTGGAAATTTAATATTATTGGTAGTGAGCAAATACCTATACAAGCAAAAGAAAAAGATCGAAAAAAGTTTTTAACGTGGAAGGACGTAGTTAATTAGCTTGTATAATTTGGATCAACTTCTTTCATGTAAAGATCCGCAATAGTAGAAGTAATGTTCCCTACTTTAAAAATATGATCATCTATCTTTCCAACAGGGGTAACTTCAACAGCAGAACCTGTTAAAAATATTTCATCAGCTTTAGTAATCTCATCGGGATAAATATCCCTGACGATAACCTTAATTCCTTGGTTTTCTGCTATTTGAATAACAGTCTGTCGTGTAATGCCGTTTAGGAAACAATCTGGTGTAGGAGTGTGAATCTCACCATTGATGACAAAAAATATATTTGAACCAGTGGACTCACTGACTCTTCCCTTGTAATCAAGCATTAAGGCATCAGTGTAACCATTTTTTTCTGCTTTATGCTTACTGAGTGTGCAAATCATATATAACCCTGCAGCTTTAGCATCTGTTGGGATTGTGTTCGCCGGAGGTCTTCTCCATTCAGCGGTTTGAAGTGCGATGCCTTTAAGTCTATCTTCTTTGGAAAAATAATTGGGCCACTCCCATGTAGCGATGGCAACATTAATTTTATTTTTTTGAGCAGAAATGGCCATCATTTCACTACCTCTCCAAACAACAGGTCTAATGTAACCATATTTAATATTCATTTTTTTAATGGTCTCTTCTTGAGCAGCATTTAGATGATCTTTTGAAAAAGGTATTTCAATGCCCATTCTAGATGCTGAATGGAATAATCTTTCAGTATGCTCTTCTAATTTATATATTTTCTCACCATAAACACGTAAACCTTCAAATACACAGCTTCCATAGTGCAACCCATGGTTTAAAACATGTGTAGTAGCGTTTTGCCATTCAACAAAATCACCATTGTACCAAATAAAACCAATACGCTTATCAAAAGGGATGATTTCCATAATTCGCAATAATGTAATATTATTTAGATGATTTCACAATATAATTTATAAATTGAATAGGATGAATTCTAATTTTGCAGATACGCTCTACTTTAAAAAAGAAAATATTTTAGAAATCATACTTCGCTTTCACCGGTCCTATAAATCTCTTCAAAGAGAAATCCAAACTTGCTGTGAATTAAATGGTCTTACTTTTAATGAACTTTTAGTTTTATTAGAATTACAAAAAAAATTTGAAAAAAAAACAGAAATAGCCAATAAAATTTTTATCAAAAAACAAAATTTAAATTTAATTTTCAAAGAATTAGAAAAAAAAAATATTATTGAAGTTAAAAATAAAAAGGCTTTGTTGACTGATCAAGGTAAAGATCTAATGGATAAAACGATCAATCGAGTTAATGAAAAAATTATTCAACTTTTTCAAAAAACCGATCCAAAAAATATGTCAGGATTTATTAATATTATTGAAAGCCTATGATAAATGAACAACATATCTTATTAGTTGAAGATGATGAAAGTCTTCAAGAGTTAATTGAAAAGCTCCTTAAGAATAATAATTATTTAGTCTCAAAAGCTAATAATATTGAAGAAGCAAAAAAACTAATAGAACTTTTTATTTTTGATTTAATTATCTTAGATGTAATGCTGCCTGATAGTACTGGCCTGGATTTCTACAAAGAATCAATTAAAGATAGAGTCAATACTCCCGTGATATTTTTGTCTGCTTTAAGTACAGTAGATGACCGTGTCGCTGGATTGGAATTAGGCGCAGATGACTATGTTGGCAAGCCGTTTGATTCAAGAGAGTTGATACTTAAAATAAAAAAAAATATAGCTAAGAAAAACTCTCTAGATATTGTTCAACTTGGTGAAAATACAGAATTTGACTTAAAAAAAGAACAACTCCACTTTAACGGGAATAAAATAAACCTATCTAGCAATGA
>JAYPCO010000011.1:0-15934 GCA_038124765.1 Alphaproteobacteria bacterium
CTCAGTGACCAAGAAGAGTAATTATAATTACCAATATATAATTTCATAAATTTGAATTTAAATTAAATTTTTAAAATATAATATCAAAGTTTGTTCGATCTTTCTTATTATCTAATAGTTTCCTTTGCAATTTTACTATTTGCAATCTCAAAATCTGGATTTTCCGGTGGTGGTTTGGCTCTTATTTCAGTGACATTATTATCGATCACTTATAGCCCATTAGTAGCCATTGCGATTTTGATGCCAATGTTAATCATTTGTGATGCTATAGCCGCATATTTAAATAGAAAACACTATGAACACAAAATTATATGGTCGATTGCTCCTTACTCTTTATTAGGGGTCATATTGGGAATGGTTTTGTTTAAGTTTATTAATCTATCGATGATAAGTATTTTTATCGGATCTATGTCTTTACTCTATGTTATTTTTAATTATCTAATTACAAAATCCATTTTAAAAAAAATTCCTTTTTACGGTAGTAAGTCTTTTTGGGGGACAGCGGCAGGTTTTACAAGTTTTTGTCTTCACTCCGGTGGGCTTCCAATGAATATCTATTTTTTGTCGGTTACTGATAGCAAGGTTAGGTTTGTAGCTGGTTTAATTTTTTCAATGGCATTAATTAATTTATTTAAGCTTGGTCCATATTTTTACCTAGAGATTTTGAATTTAGAGAGTTTGATAGGTTATTTGGTTTTTTCACCAATTGCTGTTGTTGGTGTTGTTTTAGGTCATTGGATGAATAACAAACTATCAGATAAATCCTTCTTTAGTATTATCAATTTTTTTATTGTGGTGGCGTCTTTACGTTTAATTTACGTAGGTTTAGAGGGATTATAGTTTTTTATCTAGATGAGCAATTAAATCTTCTAGATTTTCAAAAGAGTTCATAGTTGAATTATCAATAAAAATATTAAAGTTTTGGCCAATTTTTTCTAAACAAATTGGCAGTGAGTTCTTAAAGTGTTCTAATTCATATTTAGATAGATCTTCTAAATGTAAAAAATAAAAATTATGTGAAGAATTTTTTAAATAATTTTTCCAAGATTGATTAATTTTAATGCCATGAGTGATTTTACATAAGTTACAAGAATACGTAGTAGGAGATGCATATTTATGGATGGTGTCCATGAAGGCATTCCATTTACCCCCTTTTGCGTTATATATAAAATAAATTTCTTTTTTATTGTTCATTTACTAAATGAAACAAAACATCTTTACAAAATAAATTCGAAGGAATTTGACTATTTTTAAATTTTTTTAAGTTATCAAGATCATAAGTAGAAAGAATTTGCAAATTTAAGCTTAAAGCTAAAATTTGAAAATCTTTAATACTACACGGATGAATATTATAGGTATCAAACCATTGATCGTTAGTAGATTTTTTTAATAGTGAATTAAAACTACCGCTAAATAAAAACTTTGTAATTTTTCCAATATGAGCAGAATTGCTAAAACTTACTATTATATTTTTTCCAATTTTTTTTAATTCATTAAGTAAAATATCAGGTTTTTGGACGGTTTGGATGGTTTGCGTTAAAATACAAAAATCAAATTGGTTATGTGGAAAATTATCAACTATATGGTTAATATCTCCTTGTATAACATCTAATCCTTTTTCTAAACATTTAACAACTTTCTCTTGATCGATTTCAACACCTTGACAACTAACTCCCTTTTGGCTTAGGAGATTAATTAACTCACCATCAGAGCAACCAATATCTAGTATTTTAGATCCAGGCGGGATAAAGTCTAAAATAACTTGATAATCCTTTCTCATTATTTAATTCCCTTCAAAAATCCTTCAGAGATTTTAAAAAATTGAGGCTCATCGAGAAGAAAACTATCGTGTCCTCTCTCGGAGACAACTTCTGCAAAACTAACGTTCGATCCAATCGAATTAAGTAACGATACTATTTCTCTAGACTCTTTTGTGGGGAAGAGCCAATCACTGGTAAATGATAAGACCAAAAAACGAACACGGTTTTCAATAATTTTTTCTTTATTGGCTATTATTTCATCAGATACATCAAAATAATCCATAGCACGAGTCATGTAGAGATAGCTATTCGCATCAAATCGATCCACAAAGGATCTTCCTTGATAGCGTAGATAACTTTCAACTTGGAAATCAATATCAAAACCAAAGGATAGGTCTTTTTTCTCTTGCAGGTTTCGTCCAAATTTATTTTGAAACGCTTTCTCTGATAAATAGGTAATGTGGGCAATCATTCTCGCCACAGATAGTCCATTTTCTGGTTTTGTATTATTTTCAATATATCTACCCCCATGCCAGCTAGGATCTAACATTATTGATTGTCTACCTGCTTCATCAAATGCAATATTTTGAGCAGAGTGCTTTAGAGATCCTGCAATACAAATAATAGATTTTGTATGTTCAGGGTAGGTGGCAGCCCATTGTAAGACCTGCATTGCACCCATTGAGCCACCAATCACTGAGTGCAACTTTGAAATTTTTAGTTCATCAATTAAAATTTTTTGAACTCTAACCATATCTCTAATAGTAATAGTCGGAAAATCCGAACCATATATTTTTCTAGTTTGAGGGTTTATATCATTGGGGCCTGTAGTACCAACACACCCCCCTAGAACATTTGAGCAAATTACAAAATGTTTATTGGTATCAATGGGTTTATTTGGACCGATCATTAAATCCCACCAGCCGTTTTTTTTAGTGATAGGACTTTGTTCTGCAGGAAATTGATCACCTGTTAAGGCATGACAAATAAGAATGGCATTATCCTTTTGGTCATTTAATTTACCATAAGTTTGATAGGCTATTTTAAAGTTGTTAATTTTTTTACCTGAGTCTAAGAGCAAATCCTCTTGGCAGGTAATTATATAACCCGGATATTCTGTATTTGCAGTTATTGTTCTCATTGTTATTGCTCGAATGATGACTGCTTGGGGAAACGCTTTAGCTGTTTTAACACCCGCAAGCTGCAATCAAATCGGTGTAGTGAGAATTTATTATTTTTGAGGTTAATTTGTCAATATAAAAGGATGATATTTTCACTATATAGTTTATGAATATTTTTAAAATGAAATCAAAACTACCTACAAATTCCTACAAGGGCGGCGCAGAGGATTTTACTGGTTTTATTAGGCTTTCCTCTAATGAAAATAACATGGGCCCTTCCCCTAAAGCATTAGCGGCAATTAGAAAAAATACCAAATTTTCTAATGTATACCCTGAGTTAGATGGCCAATCGCTTATTAATCAAATTTCGAAATTTAATAAAATTAATTCAAATCAAATAATTTTAGGAGCCGGTTCGGATGAGGTGCTTCAAATGATTTTTGCTGCATTCACTTCCCCAAAAGATCAAGTAGTATTCACGCGTTATGCTTTTGCCATGTATGCTATATATGCAAGAAACTTTAAATGCACGCCTAAAATTTTTAATGATAATCAATTCCAGTTTTCATTAAATAATTTATTAAAATTAGTTAGTTCTAAAACTAAATTAATTTTATTAGCCAATCCTAATAACCCAACAGGTTCAATATTTTTTGAAAAAGAATTAATGAGTTTTTTAAATAAAGTGAACAAGAAAACAATTGTTGTTTTAGATGGTGCTTATGTAGAATTTATTAATGATAAACGATTTAATGGGGGTATTAATTTAGTTAAAAAATACCCTAATTTAATAGTTACTAGATCCTTTTCTAAAATTTTTGCTTTAGGTGGAATGAGAATAGGGTGGGGTTACTCTTCTTTAGAAAATATAACAAAGTTATATGCTTATAAAAAACCTTTTAATGTTTCTAGACTTTCCATAGAGGCTGCCTGTGCAACCCTAAATGATCAAAAGTGGTTAAGAAATTGCGCAAAGAGTAATGAATTAATAAAAAAATATACTGTATCTAATATTAAAAATAGTTCTTTTGATGTGATTGACACTACGGCTAATTTTATTTTATTAAAATTTTATAAAAAATCAGATGCAAAAAGTTTCGTCGACTATTTATATAAAAATAAAATTACAGTTAGATCTCTTGTCTCTTATGGACTGCCTAATTATATAAGAATGACAATAGGTACTAAATTAGATATGACTAAAACTGTTAAAATTATTAACAAATTCAATGTTTAAAAATATTTTAATTATAGGATTTGGAATGATCGGCTCCTCTATCGCTAGATCACTATTAAAATTTAAAAATCCCCCAAAGATTTTTGCTTTTGATAAATCTAAACAACTTCATGCACGCCTAAAATCATCAAAATTAACTAAAATTAATTGTTTATCTTCTATGAAGGATGTTAATAAGAATAATATCGATCTAATAATTATTTGTACACCAGTCTTACAATATAAAAAAATCTTTGCAGAAATAAATTCCATCGACCACCATAAAATAATCGTAACGGACGTAGGTTCTACAAAGTCAAATATAGAAAAAATTTATTTAAAAAATAAATTTACTTTTAATTTTGTTCCATCTCATCCAATTGCTGGTATTGAAAAAGCTGGACTTGAACATGGATTAGAAGGGCTTTTCAAAAATCGATATAACATTATCTGCCCCTTTGGCAAAAGTAAGCCTAGTGCAGTAAAAAAAATAGCTAATTTTTGGAAGAAATTGGGTATGCAAATAGAAATTATGAATTCTAAAGATCATGATCATGTTTTGGGTTTGACTTCTCATTTACCTCATTTGATTTCATATTCCTTAGTTCAAACTGCAATGAAGAAAGAAAAATCCTTAAATTCGAAATTAGTAAAGTTTTCAGCAGGGGGTTTTAGAGATTTTACTAGAATCGCTGGTAGTGATCCTGAAATGTGGAGGGATATTTTCCTCGCTAACAATACACAAATCAAGAAGCTTGCAAATTTATTTATCTCAGAATTAACTAAACTCTCAAAAAGTCTGAATAACCAAAATTCAAAAAAATTGTTATTAAAATTAAAAAATACTAAAAAAGTAAGAAATAGAATTGTTAAAGCTCGTCAGGCAGGACAATTCTTACCTAATGGTTAAGTGTATTTATCTCAAATTTTAGTTTATTTAAAAAATCTAATTTAGATAATCCGGGCGGTATCGGGTCTTTTAGCTCAATAACAATTGTACCTTTTTGAACATTATTATTTTTGGGCCAACAATAGCCAGAATTAATCGCAATAGGAATAACCGGTTTATTTAATGATTTATACATAGAATAAATACCAGGCTTTAGGTCAGGTTGGTCTAAGAACTGAGTCCTTGTTCCTTCTGGAAAGATTATTACGGGTCTTTCTTCAACGTATTTAGCAGTTTGTTCATTCACATATCTTAAACTATGAATGCCTTGAGAGCGATCTATCGCAATCATTCCTAGCTTTTTTAAGTACATTCCAAATAATGGAATACTGAGTAATTCTTTTTTTAAAATGTAAGCAGGGTTATAAAATAATTGATTAAAGTAAATTGTTTCAAACATTGATTGGTGCTTACTTGCATATAAATATCCACTATTATTAATTAAATGGGCATTTATGATTTTTATGTCTATTTTAAAAAGCTTTAGTACTATTTCCATATTTTTGGAAAATAAAATTACAAAAAACCTAAATTTTTTATAATTAAAAAAAATTCCTAATAAGGAAAAAATTAAAACTAATGCAGTACTAAGATAAAATATAATTAAAAATTTAAACTTCATATTTTTTTACAAAAACAATTTTTGATACAAGTAATTTTACATATTCCTCAAATAATTTTTCAAACGGTAGAATTGAGGAACTAGAGTTAACCGCATAAGGTGTGACTTGCAAACCTGAAAGCTGATCGAATAAAAATTTTGCTCTTTGCATATGCAATTCAGAAGTTATTAGAAGTATTGACTTAACTTTATTTTCTAGAGCCCAATATCTTGTTTCTAAAGCATTCTCATAGGTATTTTTAGATAGGTAGCCGACTTCAATACAGCACTCAACAATATTTTGATCAAAGTTTAAGATATTTACTAAGACAACCTCAGAATTAAAAGTATTATCAACCCCCGAGATAAAAAGTTTATTTTGATTTGAATTATTAATTTGATTATATCCCTCAATAATTCTTTCACCTTTGCCGCCAGTCAAAACAACAATTGCATCTACATTAAAATTTGTATCCCTTTGATATGGTATATTGTTTTTGAACTTGATGAGCCCTAAAGCAATTGAGACTAAAATTAAGGCTAAAATAATATTTATTCTTTTTAAAAAAAGAATCATTTACATGATCTCATTTTTGCAAAGATCTTCTAATGCATCACGTGAACGTATGACTCTATATTCCTGTTTGTTATATAATACTTCTAAGGGGCGGGGACGACTATTATATGTCGATGCCATTGAAGATCCGTAGGCACCTACATTTAAAAATTTAAGTATATCGCCCTTTTGTAATTCAGGTAATTTAACTTCTTTTATAAAAAAATCAGTTGACTCACAGATGCCGCCAGCAATGTCATATGTCATCTCATTTTTTTTTAAATCTAAAGTTTGAATTAAAGGCTTGATATCATATAAAGCAGGTCTGACGTATTCTGAAAAGGAACTATCAACTATAGCTATCAACTTATCTCCGCTTTTTTTAATATAGAGTACTTTAGTAATTAACTCAGCACTATCAGCGATAATAAAGCGACCAGGTTCAAAAATAACACTATAACTTTTACCTTTTAATAACCCCTCAAGGTCTTCCTTCCATTTATGAAAATTGAGTTGATCATTGCTGTGATCCAAAACAGCAAATCCACCTCCAAAATCTAATGATCTAATTTCAAAACCTTGAGAGTTAAGCCTATCCGCTAAAGATATTAAGTTGCGATAAGACTCTATTAACTTGGTATGATCTATAATCTGACTACCTATGTGCACAGATAAACAATTTAATTTAACACCTTGTAGTTTTTTTATTTCTTCAAAATTTATTTGATCCACTGATATTCCAAATTTGCCACCAGATTTTCCAGTGGTTATTTTATCAAGCGTATCGCCATCAATATCTGGATTAATTCTTATGCCAATATTAGTTCTTAAGCCCTTAGACATGGAATAATCATTAATGATTGAAATTTCATCAAGATTTTCAATATTAATTGACTGGATCCTTTGAGTGATTGCATATTTTATATCAAATTCTGTTTTGCCCGGACCATCAAAAATAATATCTTTGGGCTCAAAACCAGCTTTTAACGACTTGAATAACTCACCAGATGAAACTACTTCAGCGCCTAAATTGTTTTTTCTTAAAATATTAAGAATAGCTAAGTTAGGATTGGCTTTTACTGCAAAATGAAATTTATGATTAATGTTTAAATTTAAATCTTTTAAAAAATTTATTTTTTTTAAAATAGTTTCTTCGTTATAGAGATAAAATGGAGTCTGAAACTCTTCAATTATTTTGTTAAATATCATTGATCTTCTGGATAGTCATAATCATCATTAGGGGGGAAAGGAAATACAGATTTATCCACTACGCCCTCAGGTAGTTTATTAGGTTTTTTGTTACCACAACTAACGATTAATAGCGATAACAATGAAATTATTAAAATGCGCACCATTTATTTTAAGATTTTTTGAAATTTTTGTATGTTTTTTTTCACTGCATTTGGGTTAGTGCTCATTGGCGTTTTTTTTCTAAATAAACTTTTCTTAACATCAATATATTCATATATTTTATGATCTATTTTGTTTTCAAATTTTTGAAAATCGCTTAATTTCAACTCAGAAAGATTACAATTTTTTGACTGAGCAAAGCCCACAATACTAGCTATTATTTTGTATGATTTTCTAAAAGGTATTTTTTTTTCAATCACCAAGTAGTCTGCTAAATCAGTAGCGGTTGCAAAAAATTGATTACAGATTTCTTTGCCCAAGTCTTTATTAAATGTTGACTGATCAATGACTCTTTCCATAACTTTTAATGAAATTATTAACTCATCATAACATTCAAAAATGATTTTTTTATCTTCTTGAAAATCTTTAAAGTAAGTTAAAGGCAATGAAGAGATTATATTAGCAAATTCATTTGCTTTTGATCTTATAATATTAGATTTCGATCTAATCAGCTCTAAAGAGTCAGGGTTTCTTTTTTGAGGCATGATTGAGCTACCGGTAGAATATTCAGGGTGAATATTAAATAATTTAGCAGTATTACTGGACCAATAAATCAATTCAGATGCTAATTTTCCAAGATGGATAGCTGTTGTAGTACTTGCATGTAAAAAATATAAACAAAAATCTCTATCGCTGACACCATCCATAGAGTTGCTTTTAGATCTGCTAAAACCTAAAGATTTATTTAAAATTTTTGTGTCAAGGCTATAGTTACTTCCTGCTAGTGCTGCACTTCCTAGTACATTTTCATCGCTTCCCGCTACACTAAAATCAAAATATTTTAAATCTCTATGAAACATCTCTAAATAAGCGCAAAGGTGATGGGCTAAGGTTACGGGTTGTGCAACTTGCAAGTGAGTAAAACCTGGCACAATTGTTTTTTCATGTATTTTTGCTTGCTTTAGTAGCACTTTCATTAATTCTGTTATTTGTTTTTTTAAATTAATGCTTGCTTTTTTAACCCAAAGTCTTGTATCAGTGGCAACCTGATCGTTCCTCGATCTACCAGTGTGAATTTTAAGTGCTAAGTCTCCAACTTTTTGAAATAGTAAATGTTCAACATTCATATGAATGTCTTCATTTTTTTTTGAAAATTTAATTTTTTTATTTCTATGATCTTTTAAGATTGATTTAAGCCCGCTAATAATTTTAGACACTTCATTTTTGTTAATAACACCAAGCTTACCCAGTGCTTGAACATGAGCAGAAGTAACTTCTATATCTTCTTCAATAAGTCTTTGGTCTATATCAATTGAACTATTAAAATCATCCATTAATGAGGAAGTATTTTTGTTAATAGATGTAGATAGAATTTTACTTTTCTTCGATGTCATTGGTAGAAACTTTTTATCTTGCTAAATATACAATAGCAGCAAAGACAAAAACAGCTATTCCTTGGAATAGGACTCTCATTCGCATTAACTTGTTACTGTATTTTTTATTGAAATTCCCATTTTTAGCCATAGCAATAACTCCAATTACTACCATCAACAAAGCAAGTAGCATTGAAGCGGCTAAAATAAGTGGCAATATCCCTGAAGAATTCATGGTAAATAGTTATCAGATTATCTATAAATGTCTAATTATTAAATATTTTTAAAATAATGAAGAAAATAATACTTTTTTTACATGGCTATGGTTCCAATGGTAGTGACTTAATCACATTGAAGGACTATATAAACCATGATCCGGATAAAACAGAATTCCTTTCACCAAACGCTCCAGAGCCATGTGAATTCAATTATTTTGGCTACCAATGGTTTCCATTACGTGATCGAACTCCTTTAGAGATTGAAAGTGGTTTAAAGACTGGTTTTGGTTATTTAAATTCTATAATTGAAAAAATTTGTATCGATTATTCAGTACAAAGTTCGGACATATCATTAGTTGGGTTTTCTCAAGGATCCATGCTTTCTACTTATTATGGTTTAACCAGCGGTAGAGATTTTTATAATATCATTTCACTCTCTGGGTCACTGCCTAAAATTATTTTAGACAAACTTGAAATCAAAAATACTTCAACTACTTTTGAAATATTTCATGGTAAACAGGATGATGTAGTTGATTATCATCAAGCCATAGAGACAAATGAGTTTCTTCAAGGATTAAACTTTAAAAGTAAACTAGTTCTGGATGAGAATTGCTCTCACTCCATTAGCCCTTTAGCTCTGAATATGATTAACCAATCTTATTTAAGCTGGGTTTTATAAAATTTTAATCATTTTTAATTCTATGATTGTGTTATTATTTAGTAATGATCAGCTCGAATCATTGTCCAAGCTTGGTACTTAACGCTGATTATCGGCCATTGAGCTATTTCCCTTTATCTGTATGGACTTGGAAAGACGCAGTTAAAGCAGTTTTTTTGGATAGAGTAAATATTGTAGAACAATATGATCAGAAGGTTTCATCACCTTCTTTTGAAATGAATCTTCCAAGTATAATAGCTTTAAAAGATTACATCCCTCATAGTCATAAGCCCGCTTTTACTCGATTTAATGTTTTTTTAAGAGATGATTTTACTTGCCAGTATTGTAATGAAAAATTTTCAACAAAAGAATTAACTTTCGATCACCTAATACCACGGTCGAAAGGGGGATTAACTAATTGGGAAAATGTAGTTACTGCTTGCTCTGATTGTAACTGGACAAAAGGTAGTAAATCTTTAACGCAAGTTGGTTTTAAACTTATTAGAAAACCAAAAGAGCCGTCTCAATACTCTTTAAGATTAAAGAGTAGAAATTTTCCATCAGATTATCTCCACTCAAGTTGGAGAGATTATCTTTATTGGGATAGTATTTTGGAAAGAGACTAGTATTTTTTTGATACTTTGATTGCAGTATAGCAAAGTGATTTTATTGCTTTAGCTAAAAGAACGTATCCTGTCGTCATTTCAGCGTGATGTTCAACTCCTGTATCGTGATGCTCTAATTCATCCTCCCTGAATTTTTTAACTATTTTAAGCAACTCTGGATTGATTTTTCTGTTTTCAAGCTCCAAAGCTTGATCTTCATAATGCTGGCCTATAACCTCTTCAACCGCAACTGTGCAAGCCATTGCAGCTTTTTTACCGAGTAGAGCTGTACCCACACCTAAAGCATATCCAGCTAAATTCCAAATGGGGAACATAACAGTCGGTTTGACATTTTCTTTAACTATTAATTCATCAAAAGTTGATTTATGAATTTCTTCTTGATCAGCCATTTCTTTAATTTCTTTTCCAAAAGGGGTGTCTTTATTGAATATTTTTAATTGTCCTCGATAAATTTGAGTAGCACCGTGCTCACCAGCATGATCAACTCTGATAATTTCCTCGATTAACCTTCGATCTTTAGGGGAAAGCTTTTTAGTACTTTTTTTTAAAGCCATTGAGTGCAATTATTAGCAGAAATGCGATTGAAAACAAAGAGTTATAAATTGATAAAGGGACACCAAAATATTTCAAATTTGCATTGGAACAATTCACTACTAAAGAGTCATTCATTAAGGCATCTTTTAATTTTGTAATATCTTTAGGTAGGGTGGCACTCTCACAACCTGAATAATTCAAAATACCTAAGGTAGATAGGGTATGATAATTAGAAATTATAAATTCCGCAAAAAGCAAAAGTATTAGTATGGAGTAATAAATTTTAAATTTTTTTTTAAAAATAAAATAAAAAGAACTTACTAATATTATTAGATAGTAAGGAATTCTTTGATAAATACAAAGTTTACATGGCTGATGTCCTAAAAAGTATTGCAAAAAAAAAGCAAAGCAGATAGCTAGTATTGAAAATATTAATATTATTTGACTTATTTTTATTTTATCTAGCATTATTTAAATAACAATAATGAAACTCCCACAACGATTAATGGTAAAAATAAAAAAATAAGAAGTTTATTTCTTTTTAAATAAACAATACCTGCATCCCCAAACTTACTAACAAGAAAACCAATGATCCAAAACCTTAAACCTCTAGAAAAAAAAGAAAGTAAGATAAAAATTAAAAAATTGAATTTAGAGTAGCCACTAGTGATAGCAATAATTTTATAGGGGATGGGAGTAAATCCGCCTAAGAATATAGCAAGATACCCCCAGTGATTATAAAAATTAAGAAAGGTTTCTTGTTTAGAGATATTTATATAATTCGCTACCAAATCAAAAAAAATAAGACCGATAAAGTAACCTACCATACCTCCAATAATTGAAAAAAAAGTACAATTCAGTACGCTTTGGATAAATTTATTTTTGTTAAAGTGGATTACGGGTATCAAAATAATATCTGGAGGTATTGGAAAAAAAATACTTTCTATGAAAGCTGTGATTGACAGTACGTATTGTGAATATTTAGATTTCGATTGTTTTTCAATAAAAATGACTAAATTTTGAAACATGGCTGTGTTGATTTTGTTAGCTTTATTTAAGCAACAAAATAATACCAGAAGTAGGCAATAACAAGAGCAGGAATGGCGCTATAAAGGGTAGCCAAAATTGCAGCTTTAGGCGAAATCGCAATAGCAGGGAAAAGAGCATCACCATCATTAGAGATAGAATTCCCAATTTGGGCAGACATTGGTAATTGTCCACTAACATACATTGAAGTGATCATAATTTGCGGCCCACACCCAGGTATGAAACCTACTAGGATTGCCATTAAAGGTATAAAAGGTCCAAAGAGAATTAATGAATCAAATATTTGACCGTTAGATAGGGAGTTTATCATTTCAAATAAAACAAAAGATATGATAACCCAGACCGTAACAAAGCATGTTGTGTCGACAACTTTTCTATACGAATTCTCGTGGATGGAAGCCATTTGAATATCAGTTAAAGGGTTAAGCACCCATAAAAGCAAACAATAGAAGGCAGCAAAAAACATTCCAATTTGAAGAAGGTCAATACCATAAAAATAAAACTGAAATTTTAAATTTAATGCATTTGTAATTCCAAGTAAAAACCCAGGTACTAAAATAATATACCAAAGCTTATAAAACTTATTTGAAGTTTTATTTTCAGGAAGCTCTGAAAAATTAATGACCTTTTTTTTAGTTGAGTTGAGAAAATTTGATGTAAAAGGTTTGGCAATATAACCAGAAATAATGCCAGTAAAAAAAGTTAAAGGTAATATAATTAAAGCGGCTTGAGGTTTGGTTGCTATCAGTAAAAATGCAGCATCTCCCATTGTGCTAATTAAGGCTGCTAAAACAGCACCAAAAGAAACTATATTTTTTGTAAACATGCTCATTACCATAATGGCACCGCCACATCCTGGAATTACTCCTAATAGGGATGCGATAGGTATTTCTAAATTCTTATTTTTAGAAATGATTTTTTGAATATTAAAGTTTCTTTTTTCTAAAAAGATAAAAAATAATAAAGTAACGGCTACAAAGGAAGAGACAGAAATATAAGCGCTACTGGCTGAGTTGAGAAGTATATCTCTAGAATTTTGATTTATTAACAATAGTAGCAAACATATGAACAATATAATTTTTGAGACCCTCAGATATTGAAGACGGCGACTTAATTGTAAAACAAGTTCTGTCATTTATTTTTAGCCTAGGCTAAAAATTATAGACAGTACTAAAAATTAGTCAAACACTGCTTTACATCCGCCTTTTTACTTAATAAGTTGAAATTTATGAAAAACACTAGATCTAGTGCCCCCTATCAGTACTCCAACATAAGAGATCAAAATAAAAACGAGATATTGGAAGATTATGTTGAGGCGATTAAAGAAATAGCTGAAACAAATGGTGATGTAAAAAATACTGATTTAGCTAAACATTTTGGTGTTTCACAAGCCACCGTAAATAAAAATATTAAAAGGCTTATAGGTTCCAATCTAGTAACATCTGAACCGTATCGTTCAATATTTTTAACAGACAAGGGTGTAAAGCTTGCAATTAACGCCCAAGAAAAGCATGAAATTGTCTATAAATTTTTAATTAAAATTGGTGTTTCAAAAAAAACTGCTGAAATCGACAGTGAGGGTATAGAACATCATGTAAGTGAAGAAACTTTAAAGTTAATGAAAAAATTTATTGGTTAGTTTAATTCTTATTTTTAATTAAAATTCTTTTTTCTAAAATATTCTCGAAGAAGTAGATTGCAAAAGATAAGAAAATTATAATTGTTAAAGCATGAAGACTTCCATATTCAAACATCTCATTGGAAGAGTATTCGTACAAACTAGTAGCAAGAGTATTAAAGTTAAAGGGTCTGAGTAGGAGTGTAATTGGTAACTCCTTAATACTGTCTACAAAAACTAAAAAGAAGCCAGCAAGAATGCTTAATTTAACTTGAGGTAAAATAATTCTAAAATACGTAGTAGACTGCCTTCTTCCAATAAGCCTTGAAGCATCATCGATAGATTTTCCAATTTTATCTAATCCAGACTCTAATGAGTTATTAGAAATGGAAATAAGTCTAGTAACAAGAGCTAAAACTAATCCTATCAAAGTCGCTGTTATTGCTAAATTAGATATTAAATCTAAGTAATAAACAAAAAATAATACGCCGAATGCTATAACAACGCCAGGTATTGCATAACCAATATTAATTATTTTTTTATATAAAAATAAAAATTTATTTTTTGAAAATCGACTAAAATAATTAATAAAAATTGAAATACTAATACACACGAAGCCTACTACTACACCTAGCAGTATAGAATTCCCTAGTGAAGAATAAAAATTTTTAAAATCTATAACATTTAGATTGATTAGAACTAAATGAGAAATAAATAATAAAGGAATGATGTAGCCTAAGAGAATTGGAATTAAGCTAGTTACAAATATAAAGAAAGATGATTGTGGTGTAAGTTTATATCTTGACCATTTAATATTTTCATAGGAGGCGTTATTAAATCTTTTATTCCCACGAAAATAATGTTCAAAAATATATAAACTTGTCATTAAAACTAAAATAATAAGAGATAAAACAAACGCTGAGGGAAGTTCATTAATAATAGATATATAATGAAACACACCAACTGATAGAGTTTGAAGTCCAAAATAGTCAGCAACTCCAAAATCATTAGTTGTCTCCATTATTGCAAGCGCTAAACCTGCTGCAATACCTGGTATGGCCATAGGAATGCAAATATATAAAAAACACTCAAATCCATTCTTCCCCATCGTTTTAGCGGCCTCTATATATCTTGCTGAGAAATTAATTATCGCAATTCTTGTCAGAAGATAAACATAAGGAAAGAGGGAAAGTGCAATAACCAAAGAGGCAAAAAAATAACTTCTTATTGAAAAACCCTTATATGAACTAAACAATATAGAAAGATAGCCACCTGGCTCGAGTATTTCTGAATAAGCATATGCGGAAATATAGGCAGGAACAGCTAATGGTAAAACTGCAAGCGTTTGAATTAATTTTCTCCCTTTATAATCCGTCATGGTATTCACCCAAGCAAGAGGAATGCTTATTATTAGAACTAAAGCAGAAACAGTAACAATTAAAATTAAAGATCCAAAAAAATAGCGGCTTATGTATATCTCTTCAAAATTTAAAATTGATAGAATACCGTTTACAATAATTATACAGACGGGAGCTAATATAAGAAAGCTAATGAGTAAAAAAACGATGACTTTAAAAAAGTTATTATTCATATAATTATTACAACAATACTAGATAATAATAAGATTGCCATAATACGATTAAAATAAACGATTTTTTTGGTATCGTTTAAATATTTTCTAAATAAATGTCCGATTGCTGCCCATGCAATAGCACTAGAAGCTGTAGATATAATAAAACAGCTAAAAATTAAAATAAATTCAACATAGTAAGGAAATTGTTTTTGTAAAAAAATTGCAGAGCTTGACATTGCCATAGTCATGCCCTTGGGATTAATTATTTGAAAAAAATAAATATCTTTGAAAGTAAATTTTTTAGAATTTTTTGAGCTAGAAAAAGTTTTTGAGTTAAAAATTTTATATGATAGATAAGTTAAAAAACACACAGCGATTATTTTAATAATCATCGCTACCGTTGGAAATGAATGATAAATTTTTCCTAATCCTAATAAGCTTATCGTTAAAATAGACAGAAACCCAAAGAAAACACCGAGTATAAGGGGTATTGTTTCTTTAAAACCATAATTAACTGCGTGTGTTGAAAGTATAATGTTATTTGGACCAGGCGTAATCGCTGCAGTCATAGCGAATGTGATGATAGGCAGTACGAAATAAATGTATTCCAAGGCAAAGCGATATTAGTCATTAATTTTTATAAATACAGAAATAGTTATAAATTTGCTTAATTAACCTTATTAATATATGAAATTATCATTATTTGTGGCGCTGTGGCGGAATGGTAGACGCGC
>JAYPCO010000011.1:16034-24225 GCA_038124765.1 Alphaproteobacteria bacterium
GTCCCATTTTTTTTAAACTCACTTGGATTAATACAAGCTGTTGTTGAAAAAAAAATCTTATCCGGAGATCATACAATAATCATTTGTAAAATTACTGACTACTCTAAACTGAAGAATTCAAAATCATTAATTTACTATAAGAGCAAGTATCATTTTCTTTAAATTTAATGAAATATTTTCACTCAAAGATTGAAGAAATTAATCTGAAGCATGATGTATTCCTAACAATAGGTAATTTTGATGGGTTACATATTGGTCATATAAAAATTATTGATAATTTAATTAAAAATGCAGAGTTATCTAATTGTAAATCTTTAGTCATTTCATTTAATCCTCATCCAAAAGTTTTTTTTAATAAATTAAATAGTTTTATGATTAATGATATTGACAGCAAAGTTAAAATTTTAAGCAATCATAAATTAGATTACCTCATCGATTTAGTTTTTGATGAAAGCCTAACTTCATTAACTTATAATGAATTTGAAAATTTGTTATTTGATCGCCTCTCAATTAAAAAATTATATATCGGAAGCGATTTTAGATATGGCTCAGATAGAATGGGTGATATCCAAACACTTCAAAATTTTTGTAAGCTTAATCAAATAGCATGTGAGGAAATTGACTTGGTTATGCAGGACTCTGAGGGTAAAAAAATATCTTCATCTCAAATTAGAAACTATTTACAAATTGGCGACATTGAAATCGCCAATCAATTACTAAATAGACAATTTGCAATAAAGGGTAAAGTAATCAAAGGCGATCAAAGAGGTAGAACTGTGGGGATACCAACAGCAAATATTGAATACCCTAAAGGTTTAATCCAGATACCTTATGGGGTTTATGCAGTAAAAACCAAAGTTAATGAAAAACTCCTGAACGGTATTGTTAATTTTGGAATGAGGCCCACATTTGATAAAAAGATACCTATAGTTGAAGATTTTATCTTTGACTTTGATCAAGATATTTATGGCCAAGAAATTGAAATATTTTTTTTTAAAAAAATAAGAAATGAACAAAAGTTTAATGGAATAGAAGAATTGTTAAATCAAATTAAATCAGATATCACTGTATCAAAGAAAATTTTAAATCATGGAAATTAAAGATACCATATTGTTACCTAAAACTGACTTCTCGATGAAGGCAGATTTACCTAAGAAAGAACCTCAAATTTTAGAAAAGTGGACAAATGAAAAAATATATAACCAGTTAAGAGATGACTCTAAATCAAAAGAAAAGTTTATTCTTCATGATGGCCCCCCTTATGCTAACGGTCATTTGCATATGGGTCATGCATTAAATAAGATTTTAAAAGATATAATTGTAAAATATCAACAATTATTGAATAAAAATTCTATTTATATTCCCGGATGGGATTGTCACGGTTTACCAATTGAATGGAAGATTGAAGAAGAGTATAGGGCTAAAAAGAAAAACAAAGATGATGTACCTGTAATTGAGTTTAGGAAGCAATGTCGAGATTTTGCAAATAAATGGATTGATATACAACGTAATGAATTTCAAAGATTGGGAGTCATAGGTGATTGGGATAATCCTTACACAACTATGCACTATCATTCAGAAGCACAAATTGTTCGAGAACTTGGAAAGTTTTTAGAAAATGGAGGGATATATAAAGGCCATCGTCCTGTGCTTTGGTCAGTAGTTGAAAAAACTGCATTGGCAGATGCTGAGGTTGAATATCAAGATCATAAATCAACAACAATTTATGCAGCCTTTCCTGTCTCCGATACTAATATTGATAAAATCAAAGATCATTCAATTATCATTTGGACAACAACTCCTTGGACAATTCCTGGTAACAGAGCTTTAGCTATTCATGAAAATCTTGAATACGAGTCCTTATCCATAAAAATAAACGATCAAAACAAAAATGTAATTATTGCAAAAGATTTAAAAGAAAGTTTTATAAAAGATAATGAAATCAATGATTTTAAATCAAATTTCACTTTAAAAGGTGATGAATTATTAAAAACTAAATGCCAACACCCTCTTTATGCGTCCGGCTATAGTTTTGACGTGCCAGTTCTGCACGGAAACTTTGTAACTACAGAGCAGGGCACGGGTATTGTTCATGTCTGTCCCGTTCATGGCATGGATGATTTTTTATTGGGTAAAGAACATAATTTGGAATTACCAATGACAATTGACGAAGGTGGAATTTATTATGACCATATTCCTGTTTTTGCAGGCAAACATATTTTCAAAGTTGATCAAGATGTTTGCGACGAATTAAAGAAATGTAACAATTTACTCACCCAAGGTATTTTATTACATAGTTACCCTCACTCATGGAGGTCAAAAGCACCACTGGTATATAAGAATACATCTCAATGGTTTATATCAATGGAAACTAACGATCTTCGAAAGAAGGCTTTGAAGTCAATTGATGAGACAGATTTTTTTCCTAAGCAAGGACAAAATAGACTAAGGAGCATGATTCAAGATAGACCAGACTGGTGTGTTTCTCGCCAAAGAGTTTGGGGCGTTCCTTTACCAATTTTTGTTAACAAAAAAACGGGTGAACCATTAAGAGATCAGAAAGTAATTGAAAGAATTGCTAATATTTACGAGCAAGAAGGTGGGGATGCATGGTTTAATTCTGACCCATCAAGGTTCCTATCTCCAGAATATAATGCTGATGACTATGAACAGGTCAAAGATGTTGTAGAAGTTTGGTTTGATAGCGGATCTACACATTCTTATGTATTGGAAGATAGGGAAGAGCTACAGTGGCCCGCATCTATGTATCTAGAGGGGTCCGATCAGCATAGAGGTTGGTTTCATTCTTCTTTACTTGAGTCCTGCGGCACTAGAGGTCGTGCCCCTTTTGAAAGTATTTTATCTCATGGCTTTGTTGTAGATGGCAAAGGGAGAAAGATGTCTAAATCTATTGGAAATGTAATATCCCCTGATGAAATTATTAATAAATATGGCGCTGACATATTAAGAATATGGGTCGTAGCATCTGATTATTCAGAGGACCTAAAAATAGATAATCAAATCATTAATTATCAAATAGATTCATATAGGAAAATTAGGAACACACTAAGATTTCTGTTAGGTAATTTAAGCAATTTTAGTCCGGAAAATATTGTAGATCCTTCAGATATGCCAAATTTAGAGCAATATATACTAACTAAAATTTCAATTTTAAATAAAGAGCTAAAGACATTAGTTACTAAGCATGACTATCACAGTATTTATACTAAGCTTTTAAATTTTTGTACTTTAGATTTATCGGCATTCTACTTCGATATCAGAAAAGACTCGCTTTATTGTGACAGTATTAATGATATCAGAAGAAAATCTGCATCTTCATGTTTGCATTATATTTTTGAATTTTTAATTAAATGGCTAAGTCCAATCATTAGTTTTACTGCAGAAGAGGCCTGGCAAACAAGGCACTATTCAAATTCTCAGAGTATTCTAAGACAAGTTATTAAAGATACAGATTTCAATTATCAAAATCAAAATATAGAAAAAAGTTTTAATGAACTAAAAAGAGTTAGAAAAACGATCACAGCTGCTTTAGAGATTAAAAGAAATGAAAAGTTGATTGGCTCTAGCCTTCAAGCATCAGTAAATCTCTTTATTAAAGATACTACGAGGGAAATTTTAAAAGATATCAACTTAGCAGAAATGTGTATTGTTAGTAATGTAGAGATACATGATATAAAAAATAAAACTAAAAACTGTTTGACATTTGATGATGATGATATTTTTGTTGAAATATTACTTGCGCAGGGAGAAAAATGTCAAAGATGTTGGACCATTTTACCTGAAGTAAAAAGTAATAAAAATAATTTATGTCAAAGATGTGATAATGTTTGGAAGTCTCTTCAAAACTAGTAATAAATCATTTCTTTTCATATTTTTTACTTTTCTTTTAATTGCAGATCAAATTTCAAAATTAATTATCACAAGAATTTTTGATTTATATGAGTCTATTGAGATAGTTCCTTTCCTAAATTTCACGTTCATAGTAAATTATGGCTTCGCTTTTGGATTTCTAAACAACCCTTCGTTAAATCAATTGGTTGTCTCTTTCGTTATTGCATCCATCATCATTTATTTTTGCTTTTTGCTATTTAAGACACAAGATAGAAGCTTTAGGTTAAATTTGACTTTAATTATTGCAGGGGCTATAGGAAATTTCATTGATCGAGTTATCAGAGGTTATGTAGTTGATTTTATTGACGTTTATGTGGCCAAATATCATTGGCCAGCATTTAATTTAGCTGATAGTTATATTTCAATTGGTTTTTTTCTATTGATGATTAACATTTTGTTTTTAAATAAAAAAATATGAAATTTTTACTCTATATAACTTTTCTATTAATGCTTTTAGCATGCCAAAGAGAAAAGGTAAGCGATGTGGGAGTTGGATATAACAAAACATTGTTAATTCCTCCCACGAATGACTTACCTACACCAGGAACTTCTCAAAATACTTCTGAAAATAGCAAAAGTAGTAGCCCATTGGTTCAATCTATATTAGATCAAACAGAGGCTACAAACGCTGATCCAGCTATAATCAAAAAGATCGACGAAGATAGCGGATATAGCACTGATGAAGGACTATTTAATAAACTATTTAATTCTAAAAAATAATTTAAGGAGCTAGCCATCATGTTTATTAAAAATAACAATAAAGATTTTAAATTTAAAATTAATTCAGCCCAGTATTCTATTGATGAATTTTTTAATTTAGAAATGTTTAAACCAATAAATGATAAAAAATATTTTTCAAAATATAATTTTAAAAAATTTAATAATAAATCTCATAGAGTTCATGTATTTGGAATGGGAGGTTCATCTTTAAGCTGCAAATTACTTGCGCAATTTATTGATCCTAAGTTGCTTAATACAAAATTGTTTATTTATGACAACCCTTCATTAACTAAAATTACTCATACTTTTGAGAACTTAAAAATAGACCGAAACGATAGATTCATTTTCATCTCTAAATCTGGCAATACTATCGAAACAAAATACTTTCTTCATTTAATTATTCGACTTTTCCAAAAATTGAAAATAAAAAACTATTTTAAACAATTTATTTTTATTACTGAAAAAAATCAGAGCTATTTATATAAGTTTTCAGTTCAAAATAAGATTGATCATTTTGAACATGATCCAAACATTGGAGGGCGTTTTAGTATCTTTTCAATAACAGCCTTATTACCACTTATAGTAGCTGGTTTATCGCTTAAAAAGATTTTATTTAATTTTAAAGTTGCCAAGAATAGTTTTAATAAAATTCATAAAAAAATAGCTGAAATAACTAAAATTAATCATGCTATTGAAAAAAAGAAAAACCTTAATTTAGTAGTAGGGTTAACCTATCACGATAAATTACATTCCATTAATGAGTGGTATCGACAAATATTTGCTGAAAGTCTTGGTAAAAATAAAAAGGCCATAAACTATATCTCCTCATACGGGTCTATAGATCAGCATAGTCAATTTCAACTTTATATAGATGGGCCAATGGATAAGCATTTTGTATTCTTTAGCATTGAGAGTAAGCCTTCAAATCTGAAAAATACTACCAAATTAATTCAAGGTTCAAACTTATTATCAAATTTAGAGCAGGGCGCTATTACAACACTAAAACAAAGTCAATTTTTAGTTAATCAATTTATCATAAAGGAAAAATTTGATGAATATATTTGTCTTTGTATGTCTTTGATTTTTGATATTTACCTTCGTGCAAAAATAGAAAATATAAACTTTCTTGATCAACCCGCAGTTGAGATCTTAAAAAAGAATACAAAAATATAGTTTGATAAATTCGCTGATTAATTTTTTTAAAGCAAGATCACTTATTCATTTAATAAAAATATTTGTAATTTTTGCATTAGCCGGTTCATTATCAGTTTTTTTTTCAAGTCCAATTTTAAACTTTATTCATTTAAAACAGAATATACACAGTTACCCACTTTATATCTTTTTAAGAATTTTAATTATTTTCCCCCTTTACCAACTATCATTATTTTTTTTAGCAATATTATTAGGTGAGTATTCTTATTTCAGTAAGTTTTTTAAAAAATATTTATTCTTTTTTAATAAAAAATAAGCTCTTATTCTTGTAGTTTTTTGTTAGAATAATATTTTTATTTTCGAACTTTTTCTCAGACTCATAAATTATTAATGTGGATTTTTTGACTTTAGAAAAAATCAGACGATCGATTAATTCATAGTCATCTTTATATGGAGGATCAATAAAAATGATATTACATTTTTCAATAAAATCTAAATTTCCTTGATAACAATTAACATTCAATAATTCATATCGTAATTCATTATTATCTTTTAAAAATTGATTGATATAATTAAGGTTATTTTTATCTATATCGTTAAAGATCACTTTATTACAGCCTCTGGAAATTGCCTCAATGCCTATTGAACCTGTGCCGCAAAACAAATCGCAAAATATGCTCTTACCCCATTCAACGTTTAGGGTGTTGTTATGTGATAAAATATTAAATAAATCCTCTCTTATTCTTGATAGCGTGGGTCTAAAATTACTTTCTTGGTTTATTGGTATTTTTTTACCTTTTAATTTACCGCTAATAATTCTCATTTATTTCCATTTCTCTGTAGCCACCGTAAGGAATGGACTTCAAAATGAATTTTCCAAAGGATACCCTTCTTAATTTTTCAACTCGTAAATTAAATATTTTACAAATGTTTCGGATTTCTCTGTTTTTTCCTTCAGACATCTCAAAACTTAATACATGTTTGGATTTATCTGTATGAACAATCTTTACAATTGGTTTTTGGTAAGTGATTGAACCATATATTTTATGGTTCAATGATTTAATTTTATTTTGATCAACAGTTCCTTGAACATTGACTAAGTATTTTCTGATTATTTTTGATTTTGGTAGTTCCATAAATCTTTTGAAACCAACATTGTCAGTTAATATTAATAAACCTTCTGAATTAAAATCTAACCTACCAATATAATGAAATTGATGAAATTTTTTAGGAATAAAATTATAAATAGTTGGCCTATTTTGTTCATCTTTTCTTGATGTTATGCAACCTTTTGGTTTATGAAATATTAATATTTTAATTTTTTTTTGTTTTGGATCGACTATTTCGACAATGTCACGCTCTTCAATCTTAAGGTAGGGTCTATATTCAATGTTATTATTAAGTGATATTTTTTTTCTTTTTATTATTTCTTCTGCTTGATTTCTAGAAATATTTAATAACTCTGAAACTTTTTTACTGAGAGTAATTTTTTGCATGTTCAACAAAATCCTTCATGATATTTATATCTAAGTCAGTAATTAAAAATTCTGGGTGCCATTGAATACCTACACAATATGGTAATTTTGAATGATGAAATGCTTCAATAATTCCATCATTAGCATTCGCATCAATAATTAAATTCTCACCAATACGATCAACTGCTTGATGGTGTGCACTATTAACAAAGATAGGTTTATTTCGAATTAGTTTTTGAAGAAATGAATCTTTGGTTAACTGTATTTCATGACTAGTTTCATTTCTGGGATTTGGCTGTTCATGTTGAATGGTGGAATTAATATCTTGTATTAGAGAACCTTTAAAAAAAACATTGATTAATTGTGCCCCTCCACAAATACCCAAAATAGGTTTTTTATTTTTTACAAAATGATCAATAACTTTGAATTCATAAACTGTCCTATTTTCATTAATTTTTACTCTACTGCTAGTTATACTTTGCCCAAAGTATTTGGGGTCTATATCAAAATCTCCTCCTGATATTATTATAGCGTCAACAAAATTAAGATTGGGTTCATTTTCTACAATTGGAAGAATAACGGGCGTACAACCAAATTGCTCAATGGATTGAACATAATTTCTTCGTAGTGCATACCATGGGAATTTTGAATAGCAGTGGTCTTTTTCTTGATAATCTGTAGTAATACCAATAATAGGTTTTTTGTTTATCATGGATAATTTAACTAAATTTATTCAAATTGTATTGCAACAATCTAATAAAGCTATTGAAAAAAAAGAGATTCCTGTAGGGAGTTTAATATTTGATCCTATCACTAATAAAATTATATCTAAGGCTCATAATAAAGAGTTAAATGCCTTTGATCCCACAGCGCACGCTGAAATAATCTGTATCAGAAATGCCTGTAAAAAGTTAAAACAAAAAAGATTAGAT
>JAYPCO010000011.1:24325-29897 GCA_038124765.1 Alphaproteobacteria bacterium
TGACTCCAGTCAATTTTTGATGCGACTTCGTAGACTTTACTTCTGCATTCTAAGTAGGTATCGCCAAGAGAGACAACTGACAAAACCCTTCCACCTGTAGTTAAGATTTTATCATTATTAATTTTAGTGGCTGCATGGAAAATATAAAAATCATTTTCATTTTTAAAATCATATAGATTTTTTATTTCTGTTTCCTTAGGGTAGCTATCTGGGTACCCTTGGGTTGCTAAAATTAAGCAAACTGATTTTTTATCATCATAAAATTCTAAATTTGCATATTTTAAGCTTTTTGTTGCAGTGGCATGTACTAAAGGCAGGAAGTCAGTTTTAAGTCTCATTGAAATGCTTTGTATTTCAGGATCACCAAACCTTGTGTTGTATTCTAAGAGAAAAGGGTTATTGAATTCATCTACAATAATTCCAAAAAATATCACGCCCTGGAAGTCGATTTTGTCTTTTTTTAAACCTTCAATAGTTCGGTCAACAATGTTTTTTTGAATTTTTTCCTCTAAATTTTTATCAATCAATAATGGGGCTGGACTTAGTGTTCCCATTCCTCCCGTGTTGGGGCCTGTATCACCGTCACCAATTCTTTTATAATCTTGCGCAGACCCAAAATTCAGAGAGGTCGAGCCATCTGTGATGGTAAAAAAACTTAATTCTTTACCTTTGATAAAATCTTCAATTACAACCTTATTAAAGTCCTCATTAAAAATTTTATCTAAAAATATTTTTTTACATGCTTCAATTGCATCGTTTGTGTTTTCGCATACAAAAACACCTTTGCCTGCAGCTAGACCGTCGTATTTAACAACAATTGATCCACTAATATTTTCTAAATAATTTTTTGCAGATTCATAAGAAGTAAAAGTTTTAGATGATGCGGTTGGAATTTCATGAGAAGTACAAAAACTTTTCATAAATTCTTTAGATGATTCTAATTGAGCGCCCACTGAATCTGGGCCAAACACATTAAAATTTAACTTTCTAATTTCCCCCGCTAAATTTCTTGAAAGATAATCCTCAGGACCTATTAATACCAAATCAGGTTTAATTTTTTTACACATTTCAATTATCTCTTGATCAGAATTTAATGCATGACACTCAGCAATTTGACTTATTCCATAGTTACCAGGGAAACAATAAAGTTTATCACACAAAGGGGAATTATAAATTAATCGACATAGAGCATGTTCTCTTGCGCCTGATCCGATAACTATTACATTCATAATTTTTTGATATTAGAGTATATTAACTATGTGAATAATATTCCTGAATATACTGTAACGCAACTTAATCATACTATCAAAAATTTATTAGAACAAAAATTTGAATATATCAAATTAGTAGGGGAGGCTGGTCCAATTACAATTGCAAACTCTGGGCATGTATATTTTTCAATAAAAGAAAATGATGAAGTTATATCTTGCATTTGTTGGAAAGGCAGCTACGAGCGGTTAGAAATAAAAATAGAGGAGGGAGCTGAGTTTAGTTTTTTTGGGCGAGTGACGTCCTTTTCTAAATTTGGAAGGTCTGTTTACCAGCTTATTGTAGATCAAGTAGAATACAGCGGTGCTGGCTCAATTTTAAAATTAATTGAAGAAAGAAAAAAACTTCTCACTGAACAAGGGTATTTTGACAATAAAAATAAATTACAACTGCCTAAATTTCCCCTGAAGATAGGAATTTTAACCTCTGCCAGTGGCTCCGTAATACATGATATTATTCATCGTATTTCTCAAAGATTTCCAATAACTCATTTATATCTTTTCCCTATAACCGTTCAGGGAAAAAATACGCATCAAGAAATTATTGAATATTTAGACTTAATAGAGTCTGACTCATCAAAAAATTTGATTAAGCCTGATCTAATTATTTTTGCTAGGGGTGGAGGATCTCTAGAAGAACTGATGCCATTTAACGATCCTGATCTTATTAAAAGAGTTTTTATTTTAAAAATTCCCTCTATTTCAGCTATCGGTCATGAAACTGATTATACACTATTAGATTTAGTGTGTGATTTGAGAGCGCCAACTCCATCTGCAGCAGCAGAACTTGCCGTTCCTGATATGAACTATCTACTAAACGATTTACAAGAAAAGCGTGTACTATTGAATAATTTAATCAATAAAAAATTGTCTATGCCCGAAAAAAATTTACTTAATTTTAAAATATCTATATCTGCCCTTTTACAAAAAATAAATTTAACAGATAAGTATTTAACAACTTTTATAAATAAAAATTTAAATACCCTATCTCAACAGATTTATGAAAAATTAAATAAAAGTAATAATTTTTATCTTTTAATTTTAAAATTTAGCCCAATTTCAAAAATTAATTTGATTAGAGATAGGATTAACTCAAACTTAATTAATAATAAATTAATTATTTTAAATAAGTTTAAACTTGTATCTAGTAAAATTAATTTACTTATGCGTATTATCAAAAATTCTTCATTAGAAAATAATCTAAAAAAAGGGTATGCAATTTTAAAATCAAATAACTCTGTTATTAAGAATATTAAAAAACTTGAATCACTTCAAATATTTACAGTAGTTCTTAAAGATGGCAGCACAGATATAAAAAAATAATTTACATTCTCCATCTTTGGTGAACCCATAGCCACTGCGTAGGATTTTCAAGTATCCATTTTTTAAAATAATTCTCATGCACCATTTCAATTATTGATTTTGAGTTTAACTTTGAAAAATCTTCAAATTCTAATGGTTTTTCGATAACAATTTCAAAATTATCATTATTTATTCTTCTAGAATAAATTGGACATATTTTAGTTTTGTATTTTAAAGCCAAATTTGCATATCCATCTGTAGCAAAACACTCTTTACCCATGAAATCTATTAATGGACCACTACTATCTCTTTGATCCACAAGCAAAGCTAAGTGATGATTTTTCTTCAGTGCCAAGATCATATTTTTTGCACTTTCTGAACCTTTCTTGTAAAAAAAAGCATTTTTTTCTTTTCTGTTATTTTGAATGTAACTATCTATTAAAGAATTATTTGCATGCCTATATACAGAGTGCAAAGTAAAACCACTTTGTAATAAATAATTTCTAGTTATTTCCCAATTACCTAAATGTGCTGATAGAAAAATACAAGATCCATTATATTTTTTTAATTCTTGTAAAAAATGATGATTTTTAACTTTTATATTTACCCAATTAAATTTCTTTAAGTTAAAAAATTCAAAAAAAACTCTACCAGTTTGATCTAAATTTTTTTTTGCTAGTTTTATAATTTCTTCTTCTGGTAAATTGAGAATTTTTAAATTTGTTTTAATGATGCTAAAATATTTTGTGTATACTCCTAAATTTCTAACTATAAAACCTCCTATATTGGATGTAAGTGAAAAACTAAATATTTTTAGAATAAAATTAATTGCTAAAAATAAAAAAAATTCACTGTAGTTTCTTATAATTTTAAATATATTTTTCAATTTTATCAGCAATATTTAAGTCATCATTTAAAATTATTTTACCATAAATAATTCCAACGGAACTTTTAAATTCCTTGGGTATTCTCATATGGTCTTTTTCAGTAGTAATCAGATAAGCATCATTTTTATTTGCTTCATCTAATAATTGGAAGAGATCATCAACAGAGTATTTATGATGGTCAGGAAACTCCTTAAAGGCTGTCAAATTTAAATTCTCTGATTTAAGTTGATCAAAAAATTTCTTATTAAACCCCAACCCTGCAAATGCTATTAATTTTTTTTCTTTTAAATCATTTGAAATTTCAATTTGAAATTTTAACTTTATTTTAGCCTCTTCATCCTTTAACTCGTTACAATGATCTGCATTTATAAGAAAAAAGATTTGAGATTTGTTGATAACCGAAGTTAGTGATTCTCTTAAGGGGCCAGCAGGTATTAATAATTTATTTCCAAACGCCTGAATTGAATCATAAACATAAACTGATAAATCTTTATGTATGTTATATGTCTGTAAAGCATCATCCAGCACCAGTATATCTGCACCGTCTTTTTTTGCTAAGGGAAAGGCATTAAATTTATTTTTACTAACCCAGGTTGGGTAGTATTTTGACATCATTAAAGCTTCGTCTCCCACTAAGTTATAATCCATATCTTCAGAAACTTTAATAGTTTCAGTCGCTGATCCTCCATAACCTTTTGATATAATATGTGGTTTGTAGCCTATATTTTTTAATTGCTCACATAAAAATAAAACTGATGGAGTTTTACCAGAACCTCCGACAATAGCACTACCTACTGCTACTATAGGCAAATCAAACTTATTTACCTTAGATAATTTTTTTTTTAGGAATGAACCCATATACCACATAAGAGATAGGGGCAGGAGTATAATAGAGAAAAAGCTTATGGATTTTTTGTACCAAAATTTTGGTGCTTTTAGCATTTTTCAATTTCCTTAACTATATTTTTCAAATTTGATTGTTGAGTGGTAAAATATTTTTCAATTATATTTGATATATCCATATCTTTACTGATCAAATCATTAATTTCTTTACTTATCTGAGAAAGATCATTGTTTGTAAAAATTTTACAGAGATTCATTTTTGAAAGTTCATCATATAATTCCTTAAAGTTTTCATTATAGCTACCAGTTAATATAAAACACCCTTTTGATAGCGCCTCTAGGGGGTTTTGACCTCCATGATCTATTAAAGAACCACCCATAAAAACTAATTTAGATTTTGAGAATAGTGGTAAATTATTACCAAATTTAGAGTGGATATGGACTTTAGATTTAATTTTTTGATCTAGGGTATTTTCCAATTCACTTAGATATTGAACATGTCTAGGAATTATAATTACTTCTTCTATTAAATTCATATCAACCATTAATAGGATTTTATTTATTTTTGAAAATTCATTTTTATGAATACTGGCAAAACAAATGATTTGATTTTTAACAACCGGAATATCAACAGTTTGATCAAATTTAAGATTGCCATAGTAAACCGATTTTATATTAAAAACTTCATTAAATTTAACTTGATCTATAATGCTTTTTGCAAAGACTAAATCATATTTTTTACCAATAAATTTTGAAAAGCTAGGGAATAGTTTCCAGCGACCAAAGCTTTTTTCAGAAAGCCTGGCATTAACAAGTATGTTTTTTATATAATTTGATTTTGAAATTACTAACCAATTTGGCCAAATTTCAGAGTCTATCCAAATAATTTTTTTTAATTTTACATGAGATATAAATTTTTTTACATTCCAAAAAAAATCTAAAGGTAAAAAAATTATTTTATAATTTGGGTATACGCTTTTTGCTAAATGATATGAAGAAAGTGTACTACAAGATAAAAAAAAACTTTCCTCTTTAAAATTTCTGATTAAAAATTTTATTGAATTAAATTCACCTATGCTTGCAAAATGAATCATAGTTTCAAATTTTGAGAGTTCTTTAAAGCTATGATGGCTAAATAGTTTTTGTTGAAAGGATACTGAGGTTTCTTTCTTTTTAATTATTCTTACAAGGCCAATTAAAATAATAATTGGGTATAAAATTATTTGAAATAATTTATAGCTAAATATAATCATTGATTATCTTCATATTATT
>JAYPCO010000012.1:0-2454 GCA_038124765.1 Alphaproteobacteria bacterium
AACTATCTCGATCATTGGCTCAGGAATTGCAGCATTTGAATTAGCCCATAGTCTTAACCAACGATATAATGATAGGTCTTTAATAAAAATTGTTGGATCCGGAATTCTAAAAGAAGCTAATATCAATAATTCTACAAGAAGTAAGTTAAATCAATCATGTCAGAAAAATATAGAGGTAATACAATCTAGGGTTAAAATAATAAATATCGGTGATCTTGAGACCATTGATGGAAAACGAATTAATAGCAATTTCAATATTATTTGCTCAGGAGCCGATACTGAAAATTGGTTGAAAGCTGCAAATTTTGAATTAAGTCAATCAAAATTCCTAATTGCTAACCAAAATCTATTAAGCAGTAATTACGATAATGTTTTTCTTTCAGGTGATTTGGTAGATATAAAAAATTTTTTAAGACCTAAATCTGGTGTGATGGCAGTTCGACAAGGTGAGATACTTAAAGAAAATATTTTTTTAAAAATTCAAAATAAACCATTAAAAAAAATCTTTCCTCAAAAGAATTGGCTTTATCTAGTAACTACAAAGAAAAAAACAGCAGTTCTAAATTATTATTTTTTATCATTTCAAGGAAGATGGTGTTGGCTCTTAAAAAACTGGATAGATAAGAAATTTATGAAAAGATTTATTTTTGACGATCCTAATATGAAAGAAAAAAAACAATTTAATTTAGATGAAGAATTACTAAACCAAAAAAAAATAATGTATTGCCAAGGATGTGGCTCTAAAGTTTCTAAAAATAACTTAGTTGAATATTTAAATTCATTAGATGCTAGTTCTGATTTGCCCGACTCTTCTTTTCTAGATCTGAAGACAGAAAAAATTATTCAAACTATTGATTTAATTAAACACTTTTCGTCTTTTAGCCCTTTTGAATTTGGAAGAATAAGTTATTTTCATTCTCAAAATGATATTTTAGCTGGAGGAGGAAAAGTTCATTCCTTAAGCATATCTGTCGGCATTCCCTTCTCAAAAAACAAAGTTGAAAAATTTTTCTTAAGACATTTTATTGAAGGTATTAAACAAGAGGCAACTAGTGATAATGCTATTATTGCAGCAGGTCATAGCTACCAAACTGAAGAACCAGCAACTACAATTACCATGAATGGTATAACAAATTCTGTACTATCAAAAAGTAATGCTAAAATTGATGATCTAATCTATCTTTCCAAACCTCTTGGGTCAGGTTACCTTCTAGCTGCCAATTATAAAAATACCAAGCTACTAAACTCACAAGATCTCGAAAAATTATTTTTTTGGCTATCAATGAGCAATAAAAAAGCTGCAAACATAGCTCTAGCAAATAACTGCAAGGTAATGACTGACATAAGTGGATTTGGACTGGCATCTCATTTAGGCGATATTTGCCTAGGATCCAAGCTAGGTGCTGAATTAACCTTATCGGAAGAAATTTTAATGAATAAAAACATTGAAATACTTAAATATTTTAAAAGTACGGGATTTGATAATAATTTTAATGCAATGAAAGAGAATGTTGTGATCTCAAATAATAATAACTTTGAAAACATATTATATGACCCCCAAACAAATGGTCCTATGCTGATGCTAATTAACCCCAGTCAACGTTTAAATTTTGAAAAACAGTTTTCTGAAGAATGTGGCTATAGTCCTTTTTTACTGGGTAATTTAACAGAATTAAAAAATAAGATTATCAAGTGTAATTAAATAATTTTTTTTAATTTTTTTTTATAAATTAATATCAATACTAGTAATAAAATAATAATACCAATCGGTATGATATATTTAGGCTGCATGATGAAGTTTATTGTAAATGATTGTTGATGATAAAAGATATCATCTAAACTTTGACCTATACTTGCAAAAATAAACGCCCAAGGAGTGAGACCAATTAACGTTGTTAAAAAAAATCTTTTATTCTTAGCCCCTAAGGCTGCTAGAATTAAATTTTGAGCAAAAAAAGGAATTCCTGGAATCAATCGAATTAACATCATTAATTCCAAATCATTGCTTTTAAAGTAATTTGGTATTCTAGGATATCTACTAAGAATATTTTGATTAATAAAATTCAAAAAGAAAGACTTTGCAAATATAAAAACAATAAAAGAGCCGAAAGTTCCTCCTACTATAATTCCTACCCCTCCTAACCAAGTGCCAAATAAAAATCCACCTGTAAGAGAAAGCAATGAAGCTGCTGGAAAATTACAAATAACTAGAATGAAATAAAATAATATAAATAATAAAAATGAAAGATAGGTATTTTGATTAATAAAGCGATTTACAGCATCTATATTTTGAAATAAAAACTCTAAAGTAAATAATTCCTGATTAAAAAAAAAGATTGTCCAAACTGAAATGATTAAAATTATTGCTAAAAAGATTAAATTATTCTTATTATAGAGCACTTAAATTAATAGCATTTCTAAAGAGGGTAGTATTGAATTTAACTTAAATCCCAT
>JAYPCO010000012.1:2554-29224 GCA_038124765.1 Alphaproteobacteria bacterium
CTTAAATTAATAGCATTTCTAAAGAGGGTAGTATTGAATTTAACTTAAATCCCATAGCTTGGATAGACCCATTCAAAATTAACACTCCTGTTATAGTTAGAATAGATCCTGCAATAATTTGAAATATCTTTATAAACCTATTCATAAAACGAATTATTCGGATTAATTTACCTATAAGTAGACCTACAAGAATAAATGGCAATGCGAGGCCAAGTGAATAAAAAGACAATAAAATTATACCATCAATACTATCATTGATTGCAATAGAAAGTACGGCACCTAAAATTGGCCCTATGCAAGGGCTCCAACCAAAAGCAAAGGCAATGCCGATTAAAAAAGGAAAAAAAATACTATTTTGTAAAGATTGAATATTTATTTTTTTTTCAAAATTTAAAAAAGGAATTTTTACTAAACCTATAAAAAATAAACCCATCAAAATAATTAAAATTCCAGAAAATATATTGAGCTCTTTTTTATAATTAAATAATTGCTGAGTTAATAAATCAATTGAGGCGCCCATTAAGATAAAAACTAGTGAAAAACCCAAGATGAAAAGAGAAATAAGAGAAAGCAGACTGAGTTTATCTGTGCTTTTTGAATGTTGTAAATCAGAAAATGATTTACCAGCAACATAAGACATAAAACCTGGTACAATGGGCAGTACACAGGGAGATAAAAAGCTGAATACGCCTGCTAAAAAAGCAATAATAAATGGAATATCTTGGCTCATAATATAATTGTAATATTATACCTAAAGAAAGAAAGCATAGATGTTTGATCGCTCCATCCAAAAAATTGTGCAAACTCCTCTAAAGTTAATTGGGAGATATTTATTAAAATATATTCAACCTGATCAAGTAACTTTTATTGGATTTATTTTTGGGATAATTATGTGTCTTTTAATATATTTTCAATTATTTAACTTAGCATTAGTATTTTTAATTTTTAATAGAATTAGTGACGGCCTTGATGGGGCGATGGCAAGACTAACCTCTCCAACCCCTCGTGGAGGATATTTCGATATTGTAGCTGATTTCATAATTTATGCTGGGTTTGTTCTAAGTTTTGGTTTGAGTGATCCAGATAAACTCCTTGTTAGCGCTTTACTACTTTTTTCTTTTATCGGAACGGGAACTACTTTCTTAGCTAAGGCCGCTATTCAACATCAAGTTGATCAAAGCAAACATTCAAGTGATCAAGAAAACGAAATTAATAAAAGTTTTCATTATGCATCTGGTTTGATTGAAGGCACAGAAACAATTTTATTCATGATTTTATGTCTTATTTTTCCTTCTTATTTTAATTTAATAGGGTTTATTTTTTTTATTCTTTGCCTAATAACTATTGTTTCTAGAATTTATGTTTGTTATAAAGAATTAAATTAAACATATAGAACAGGTTAAAATGACTAAGAAAAGAACACTTATTGAAAGATTAAATCAAGAAGGCGCCCTTTGTGCTGAGGGTTTTTTATTTGAGATGGAGCGAAGAGGCTATCTCGCATCAGGTGAGTTTGTCCCTGAGGTTGCATTAGAATGTCCAGAAGCACTGAGAAATCTTCATAAAGATTTTCAACATGCAGGATCCGACATTGTCGAAGCTTTTACTTACAATGGCCATCGTGAAAAAATGAGAGTTATTGGTAAAGAAGATTTACTTGAACCACTCAATAGAGCTGCATTAAAAATTGCAAAAGAAGTTGCTAATGATGTGCCGCAAGGTAGTGAACCAAATCTTATGGCTGGTAATATTTCTAATACCAACATTTGGAATCCCCAGGATCCTCAGTCACAAAAAGATGTAAGATCTATGTTTGAAGAAATGGTTGGATGGGCTGTTGAAGAAGGTGCTGATATGCTTATCGGTGAAACTTTCTATTTTGCAGAAGAGGCATACTGTGCCCTTGAAGTAATGAAAAAAACTGGTCTACCCAGCGTATTAACTATTGCCCCTATGGGAGAAAATATAATGCGTGATGGGATTACCCCACTTGATACTTGTTTAAAACTTGAACAAATGGGTGCAGATGTGGTGGGTTTAAATTGTTTCAGAGGTCCTGAAACTATGCTTCCGTATATCAAAGATATTAGATCAAAGGTAAAATGTCATGTAGGAGCACTACCTATTCCTTATCGAACTAATAGTAAACAACCCACATTCTTTAATTTAGATGACTACTCTAATTGCACTTGTCCTGCACCTCATGGCAGAACATTCCCTACGGCGTTAGATCCCTTATTTACAAATCGATACGAAATTCGTCAGTTTGCTCAAACTTGCTATGACCTAGACGTGAAATATTTAGGTGTCTGTTGTGGTGCAAACCCAATGCTGATAAGAGAAGTTGCAGATGTCATGGGTAAAAACCCTCCTGCAATGCGCTTTAAGGAAAATATGTCTAATCACTTTATGTATGGAACTAATAAAAGAATTCCTGATCACATAAAGGATTACGGAGATAAAGCTTAAGCAATAAAGGCTAAATAAGACTCCATCGCTAGTCTTGCTATAGTAAAAATAAGCAGGATAAATGAAAATTTAACAATAATTCTTACTATTCTGCCGGATTCAAGTCCGGCATAATAGGCCTCAAAAATATCAAAACCACCAAATACATTCTTAATTAGAAAATTTTTTAATTTATACATTAAAAAGGCCATCGGTTTACAAATCAGATGATACCCAACGATACTAAATACGATCACAATAATTAGACTGATGTTTAGCATAAAGGACCAAATTATTAGTGATACAATCCAGTAGCCTAAAAAACTCATCCGCTCTCTTTGATCGGGTCTGAGGAACATTTGAAAATAGTTCATCTATCTAAAACCCCTTTCCGCTAACTCATTTGACGACACTGTTGATAGTTGATTTTTAGTTTTTGATAATTTTAAAATATTTTTCAGTTGATCTTTTATACCAATTAGCTTTTGCTTTGCCTCACTATCAGCATACTCCAAATCCTCTTTGATGCTAGAACGAAGAGCAAGTATGATAACACCGCCCGCATTGACACAGTAGTCTGGACAATAAACTACATTCAATTCATTAAGTTGTTTTTCTATAGATGGATTGGCCAGTTGGTTATTAGCTGCCCCTAAAATACAATGAATTTTTTTTTGTTGTATAAAATTTATAAATTCATTATTCAAATCTCCCCCCGTGGCACACGGTGAAAAAATATCAATTTCATTAAAATGAGTATCTTTGTAATCTGAGATAAAAACATAACCGTCTTCTTCAATGACGTTTTTCTTTTGTTCAAAATCTACGATCTCTATCAAAGCCCCTTGTGCTTTACAAAAATTTGCAAGCCGAGAACCAACCTTCCCATAGCCTTTGATAATGATTTTTTTATTTTCTAAAGAAGTAGAGTTGTTAGCAAACTCATTATAACCAAGCATGGCATTAAATACCCCATAGGCTGTACTCTGTCCTGAGTCTGTGCCCAGCGTACTACAGACAAATTTTGAGTATTTTTTTAAATTAACCAAATCTTCATCTACCATGCCTATATCACCAGCAGTAATATAAGTTCCATCTAATTTATTTAAGACCTCAGCAAACAGTTCATACATATCTGATTTGGAAACCTTTGCGTTAACCGTTGCTTTCCCTCCTCCAAAGTCCAAATTGGCAAGTGAGTTCTTATAAGTCATCGCTTTGGATAGATTTAATACATCCGTCTCCTGTTCTTGGTTAGATTTGTAATTAAAGTATCTACATCCGCCCAAAGCCGGACCTCTTTTAGTATTATGTATTGCTGTAATGCAATAGAAACCAGATATACTCTCTTCAGCAACAAGAATTCTTTCGTAATCTGGTTTGGTAATTTCAGTAAATTTTAAACTCATTATTATTTATTCTATTTATTAACTCTCTATCTCCATCTAAAAAATCATAATGAGATATGTCTTTTATTTCAATCCATTTTAAATTTTGATGAACATTTTTTTGCATCAAGCCCTGAAAAGAATTGATTATATAAAAAAATAAATGAATTTTTTTTAACGAGATCTCGTATTCATAAAAATAGTCAATCAAAAATTCAAAACTGTTTATTTTTATATTTAGTTCCTCTTTTAGCTCTCTTTTTAATGCATCTTCGGGTGATTCCTTCTGTTTTATTTTTCCGCCAGGAAACTCCCATTTTAATGGATGGTCTGAATTTTTTGTTCTCTGGGCAATTAGTAATTTATTTTCTTGGATAATTAATCCACCCACTACTTTAATAAGTTTATTTTTCGTATTTAGTTCTGGCAATGTATATCCCGATCAAAATAAGAATACTTCCCATAAATTGAATAAGGGTTAATTTTTCCTCAAAGAATAAGTAAGCCAAGATCGTGGCGGTGACCGGCTGTATCAATAAACTTAATGATGACAGAGATGCAGGCAAATAAGCTAAAGAATAAGTTATAAAAGTCTGACCCATGAACTGACAAATAAACCCTAACAGAAATAATACAGTAATTGTAAATACCGACTGGGGTATTAAATTTTGCTCAAATAATAATGCAGCGATCAACACTAGCGCCGAGCTGACGGACCCTGATAAAAACATAATGGTTGTAGAGTTAAATTTTTTTCTTAACTGACTAATTGTTACGATATAACTGCCATACCAAAGGGCCGTTAAAACCCCAAGCAAATCACCTAAAAATTGAGTTTTGTTAAATTGAAAACTCTCCCCTAGTAGTAAAAACATCCCACTCAATGAAAGCAAAACAGCAATAACAAAAAATTTAGAAAATTTTTCCTTTAAGAAAAATAATGCATACATAATAACAACTATTGGAGCCAAATTAGAGAGGAAAGTAGCCTTGGATACTGTTGTTAATTTGATGGACCAGTGCCAGCAAATTAAATCAAGCGCAAAAAATAATCCTGAGATAAAAATTAATACAAAATGATTTTTAAAAACATTAAAGTTAATTTTTTCAATTAGTTTGGTTGAGGAGAAAAAAAGAAAAAACGGCAGACTTAAAAATATTCTATAAAAAGCAGTGATGATGGGATCTACATCAGAAAATCTGACAAAAATAGGTGAAAAGGCGATTGATACCGCACCTAAAACTAGAATAAAAAAAGGGTTTATCTTTATTTTAAGCAAATACTTCTTCTGACTTTATTTTTTCTTTAATGGGTAGGTGTATCACTGCAGAAAATAGGGAGATAAGAATGGCTAATATCCATGCTATGTTTAATGAGCCATATAAATCGACAGCCAAACCGCCAATAAAAGATCCAAAGAATGCTCCTAATTGGTGTGAGACCATCACTATTCCAAAAAGAGTGGATAAATATCTTGTTCCAAACAAATTGGCGACAATGCCTGACGTAGGGGGCACTGTTGAAAGCCACAAAAGTCCAATGACACAACTAAAAGTAATAATGATGGTAGGACTGGTGGGAAGCACCATTAATAAGAAAATGACTATTGAACGGGTTGCATAAATAAAAGTAAGCACAAATCTCTTTTTAATTAATCCTGATACTTTGCCAGAAATGACTGTACCAATCATATTACAAAGACCAATCAATGTCAGTCCCGTGGCTGCAACTGAGCCATCAATATTTTTCAAAGCAGTAAAAATAGGAAGGTATTGAGAAATTAAAGCCACATGAAAACCACAAACAAAAAAACCGAGTATTAAATATCGATAACTTTTATCTTGAAAGGCAGTCTTTATGACATCTTTGATTTTTCTTTTTGTAAATTCTTTTTTATTTGCAAGCTGAGGTTTGGGGATCAGAAAAATGAAAGCAAGAGGCAATGTAATTAAAAAACAGACTGATAAAATTTGAAACGATTTACTCCATCCAAACAAGCTTGTTAAATGATGGTTTATAGGAGTAAGAATAAACATCCCTGAGGCTGCTAGAGATGTTAAAATACCCGTAACAAGACTTCTTGATTTATCATCCGGAAAATATTTTCCCACACCCCCAATAATAACAGGAATAGAGGTGACGCCGGCAGCGATACCAAATACGACACCAAATGATAATGTAAAAAAAAGCGGTGAGGATGCTAGCGAAGCTAAAAAATAACCAATCGAAACTAAAAACATCCCTGCAAGCAGTGTTTTGACATATCCTTTTTGTTCCGCTATTGCCCCGGCTATGGGCGAAAAACTACCCCAAGCCAAATTTAAAAGACCAAATGTAAAACCAATCGATGTGGCTGACCACATCGTGGAAGATAAAATATCAGGATAAAAAACTCCTAAAGTCATCCTAGCGCCGTTATTGGAAGCCAATATTAGACCTGCGCTCAGAACTAACAGAACCTTAATCACTGAGTTAAATTACCTTCTTTCTTGTAAAAAAATATCTTTATTTTTGATTTGAAAAATCTATTATACGCCCCCATGGGTTATCCTAAAAAACATAGAGGCCGTCGTAAAATCGGTTCTCGAAAACGTCGTGCTAAAAGAAGAGCTAAAAAGAAATAGTTTTTAAAGTAAATTTTCCTGCAAAGCTAAACTACTATCAAAAGCAATATCTCTACTAGTTTTAATACAACTAATTTTAATATCTATACCCTTGTCAATCAAATCAACAAATTCATTTGTATAATCATCCGCTAAAACTAGACAGTCTTCCTTGGAGCTTGTTTTAATTTCTTTGATAATAGGTACGCAGTTATTTAAATGCTCATTGAGCACACAAGAACTGACATTGAGTACGTAAGTCTCTTGAACTTTAGCTTCAGGTATAATTTTTAAATTGGAAAGCTTTTTAATCTCAATTTCATTTTGAAGAATAGGATCTTTACTTAAAGTAATTGTTTTTAAATCTTGGTTTTGTTGTAATTGATAAAAGTTAATGAATACCATTACTCCGCCTAAAAGTAATAATAAGTATGCAAACCTTAGCTTTAAAAATTTCATATGGGAAAATTACAAAATTTAATAAAAAAATCTATATACGATTGTACTAATTGTTTATAAGGGCGAATAATTCTTTATATTCCTCACTATTTTCGCCCGCGGCATTTTTCAACCGCTCCAGTAAATCCTTTGCCTGATCAACCTGATTCACATCAACATACAATTCGCCTAAATATTCTAGGGCCCCAACGTGATTAGGGTCAAGAGTAAGAGCCTCTAAATAGTATTTTTCAGCTAATTCGTAATTGGGTTGTTGCTTTTTTCTATTTGCAAAACCCAGATAGTTTAAAACGTCTGATTTTGTGAACCCATCAGGTTTTTCATCTAATAATTCTGATAATAAACCTATAGCCTTTTCATAATTCTTTTTTTTTATTAATTTTTCTGCCTTTAAATAATCACTACTTACATCAGACTTATTATTATCGCTGCTACTTCCTGCACCAAACAGCGATGCACTTATACAAAGAAAAATAAAACTAAATAAAATTTTCATCGTACAATTATATACTTAAAATCATATGAACAGATTAAAAAGAAGGTCGTTTCTACAAATTTCATTAGGCGCTCTTTGTTTTTATCCTTATATTACAAGAGCAATGGATAAATTAAACCTAACAGATACCGAATGGCAGGAAAGACTGTCAGAAGAAGAGTATTACATCCTTCGTCAAGAGGGAACAGAAAGACCAGGTAGCAGTATTTTAAATAATGAAAAAAGAAAAGGTATATTTCAATGTGCCGGTTGTGAACTTCCCTTATTTACCTCAGAAATGAAATTTGACAGTGGCACTGGTTGGCCATCTTTTTTTGATTATTTACCAAATGCTTTAGGTTTTAAAACTGATTTTAAATTAGTAATACCTAGAAAAGAATATCACTGTGCAAGATGCGGCGGTCACCATGGTCATGTATTTAAAGATGGACCTCAGCCTACAGGTCTTCGCTACTGCAACAACGGTATTGCTTTAAATTTTATTCCTGATTAATTTTTCTTGATTAAGCTATAGCTAACTAAAATTGCTAGCGCGATTTTTAACAACTCACTATACATAAATGGATAAAAACCTGCGTTCACTGCTTTTTCAAAACCAATAAAACCAGCAAGGTGTGCGATACCACAAGTAAAAGTGATAATTGCTCCAAACAATACAGCTAAAGATAGCTTGACTATACTCTTGTTAAATAAGTTTTTAGAAAAGTAAGCGATAAAAAACGACGATATAATCATTCCATATAAAAAGCCAAAAGTTGGGGACATAACATAACCAATACCCCCTCCCGCTGCAAAAATTGGTAGTCCTGCTAAACCTAAAAGAACATATGCTAGAGTAGAGAAGAAACCAACCATACCCATGGAGGCAGCTATAAAATAAACAACAAAAGTTTGAAGAGTCATTGGCACTGGGTAAAATGGAATTGATACTTTACTGGAAACCGACAACAAAACTATTCCTAATAAAAAGAAGCCAGCTTTAGCTACATTACTAGAAGAATATTGACTTAAAATTGATGTGTTATTTTTATTTAGCATATTCAATTTTTATAACTTTGGGCTAAATTTAGCAATATTATAATTGTGCTTTTATTAAGTCCTTTAATTTTAATAAATCCTTATTAAAAAGTCTTATTCCTTCAGCTAGCTTAAAAGATGCCATTTGATTTTCATTTAGATGCCATCTAAATGAACTCTCGTTTACTTTTATTCTTTCTAGATCAGACTGAGTAGCGTTTGACTCCGATAATTTTAATTCTAACTCACCCTCTGTTTGGCTTAATTCCTCCAATAAATTAGGGCTGATGGTAAGCTTATCACAGCCTGCTAGGTTAACGATCTCCTCTTTATTTCTAAAGGATGCTGCCATCACAACTGTATTAAAATTAAATTTTTTAAAATAATTATAAATTTTTACGACACTTTCCACGCCAGGGTCGTTGGAGGCATCATATTCTTTGTCAGTATTTGCTTTAAACCAATCCAAAATCCTTCCCACAAAAGGAGAGATTAAAAAAGCACCTGCTTCTGCACAAGCTACAGCTTGGGTTAAAGAAAAAATAAGCGTGCAGTTACAAGAAATTCCCTCGGCTTCTAATTTTCGAACTGCTTGAATTCCTTCCCAGGTACCCGCTACTTTAATGAGAACTCGACTTTTATGGACTCCCGACTGTTCGTAGCTGTTAATAATTTGTTTGGCTTTCTCAACAGTTGCGTTGGTATCAAAGGATAAATCTGAATCTACTTCTGTAGACACATAACCAGGAACAATCTTGGTAAGCTCAATACCGAAAGCGATCGCTAACTGATCTGCAATATAATCAACTTGATCAGTTTGAGAGTTAAACTTTCTACTTTTAGAATTAGCGATAACATCAGTGACTAATTTTGTATATTTATTGGATTGAACCGCTTTAAAAATTAATGAGGGGTTAGTAGTACAGTCATCTGGGCTAAATTTTTTAATTGAATCGATATCTCCTGTATCAGCAACAACAGAGGATAACTTCTTTAAACTTTCTAATTGAGTGGTCATGGAATAAATAGTCTTTCTTAATACTCATTAAAGCTATATATTATTAACTTTCCTGATGCAAAAAAAAATTATTATTTGTGGTCTTGCCGATATCCAAAACTGTGTTGATAAATTTCAACCAGATAAAATGCTTACAATCATTAACCAAAATTTTTCACCTGATACTCCGAAAGGAATGAATGAAACACGTCATTTAAAAATGTTAATTGATGATATTTCAGAACCGAGAGAAGGTTTTATATTGCCCAAAAAACATCATGCGCAGGCATTACTAGATTTTACGAATGACTGGGATACAACAAAGCCTTTATTAGTGCATTGTCATATGGGCATTAGTCGTTCCACAGCTACTAGTTTAGGCGTTGCGGCAAAATTTGACCCAGATAATATTGAATTAATTATTGAAAATCTTAAAGAAATTGCACCCCACGCAAGTCCGAATAAATTAATGACAAAATACTATGATGAGATTTTAAACTTAAATGGGCGTTTATCAGGTTCTCTTCCTTTTTTTGACCCAGAGCCCATTGAAGAAAGCAGAGTAGTTGAATTAATTTTTTAATTAATCATGAGTGAAATTAAATGCGAGGTTTGTGAAAAAAAAATAGACAACCCGTTATATTGGGTGGATCCAAAATTCTATGATATTCCCAAAAAGGTATATTTATGCGGTGCAGAATGTTCGCTTAAATATTACGAAAAAATTAAAAAATTATTTAAAAGCCAATAAAATCAACGATTTAGCTATGCCAATATTGCACAGGTGACTTATACGATCAGCAATTTGACATTCTAAAAAAAATTAGTATAAAACACACATCTTAAAACTAGCTCCAACCTTATTCCTATCCTTACTTATATTCCTCCGGGGCTAGTTTTTTGCACCTTCCCCAACTTTATCTATTCAAAGACTAAAAAGTTTTATAACTTTTCATAATGAGCGATCAGTTTATTTTTTGGGATTTAGAAACTACTGGACGCAATGATAAGTTTAATCAAATCACTCAAGTGGGTGCTGTACTAACTGATCAAAACTTTGAAGTAAAAGATAAATTTGAAATTCATTGTAAATTGCGCGAAGGCAAATGGTTTGAGCCAGGGGCTTTGATTACGACGGGCATGGACCCCATCAATTTATTTCAAAATAATTACCCTAACTACTACGAAGCCAGTGCCCAAATTTATGAAACTTTCCAACAGTGGGCTTCTCCTTCTGCAATTTTTATTGGTTTTAACAATGTTAATTTTGATGAACCCTTCTTGCGACAAGCGTTTTATCAAAATTTAATGCCTGAAATTTATATGACAGTCACTAATAACAATACCCGAATGGATGTTTTTGAAATATTAAGATTGGTTTCTGTTTATAGCCCGGAGCATATTAAATTTAATACCGATGAACAGGGATATCCCATATTAAAACTCGAAGAGATATTTAAATTAAACAATATCACTATCTCCTATGAGGCAGGACCACACGATGCAGTGTTTGATAGTCTTGTAACACTTGAGTTAAATAAAATTTTATCTATCCGCTGTCCCAAGATTTGGCAAGCTTGTTATGAATTTCGCAACAGAGAAACGCCAAAAAAATTTATGTTGGATAACAGTGTTTTTACCAATACTACTTTTTGGGGAAGAAGACCCACCATTAAAGCGCAAACTTTAATTGGGGGAATTCCTGGTAAAAACCATCACTATTTAGTTTACAATCTGATGCACGACCCGAAGGACTTACTCTCCTTGGACGACAAGGAGTTAAATAAAAGAATGAATGATGGGGTAAAAAGAATTTGTGAGGGTTTTGATGGTTCAAAATCTAAGACTTTACTCAATGAAAGCTATTGCTTTAAAGATACCCAATTTGCGGAGATAGGCATTGATGAACTGAGAAAAAGAGCAAACTTTATAAAAAATAATGAAGAGTTATGCTCCAGACTGATTCAATTGCATTTGGAAAACCAAAAAGCATGGCCAGACCCCTTTAATATTGAGGATAGAATTTTTGATGGCTTCCCCTCTCCTCAAGATAAGAAGTTAATGTTAGAATTTCACACTTCTCCCAATAGTAAAAAATACGAAGTTTCTCAAAATTTTAAAGATGACCGTTATAAAGAAATTGCTATCCGAATTTTGTATGAAATAGCACCCCAAACCTTACCTGAAATAGAAAAACGTAATTATGAGTTAGAAATAAGAGAGCGTTTTAATGACGATGATAAAGCCAAATGGAATTCTAAAAATAGGATACTAGCAAGCCTAGAAACCGATATTGAAAAAATGATCGACGATGAATCTCAAAAATTACAATTTAAACAAAGAGTTATAACTTTTTTAAATAATGAGTCTGCTAAGTGGGGATAAATTTACCTTCTAAAATTTAGCGACGTATTCAAAGTGTAGTTCCAAATACCAAGAACAATAGCAAATAATGGTCTAACCAATAAATAATAGTATCCGAGTACTTCGACAAAATAGTACATCACAATCGAAACCATTCCGCTGCCAGATAAGGCTATAATCAAAAAATAAAAATAACCTTTATAGTTCGAACGAATAGAATTTTTGTAGACAAATACTCTTAATAATAAGTAGTCAAGAGTGATCGCAATAAAGTACGTACAGCCAGCTAAAATAAAAACCTTAATAGAGGTAAGGTTTTTAAGCAAAGTTAACAGGGTCATATCCAATGCGAATGTAGAAGCACTAACAGCAAAATAGCCTAGGCTTTTTTTTAAGTTGAAAATTAGGTAAATAGTTTTTTTTACCCAAAACGAATTTATTTTCATTTAATAAAATAATAACTTTTTAAAAAAGATAAGAAATAAATTAAATATTAGCTAAATAACTTAAAATGTTTTGACCGTACTGAGAGGATTTTAAACTATCCCCTATTCTTTGAAGCTGATCTTTAGTAGAGAATTGCATCTCATAACTAGCTATTTCATAATAACCTAAATAGTTTTGAGAATTTTGAGAATACTTCTTCAATGCAGTACTTGCCTCCAAAAGTGAGTCTGCACTGCCTGCATCAAACCATTGAATAGATTTATCAAGCATCTCAATATTAAATTGATTTATTTTTAAATACTGAAGATACAAGTCGCAAATTTCCAGCTCACCTCGATTTGAAGGCTTAATATTCTTAGCAAATTCTGTAGCTTTTGAGTCGAAAAGAAATAACCCAGGGATAATAGTATTTGTTTTTGGATTAGTTGGCTTTTCTTCGACACCAACCACTTTTCCTTCTTTATCAAATTCCACTACAGCAAACTTTTCAGGATCAGGAACTTCTAAACCAAAGACACATGAACCGCTTTCCTGCATTTTTTTTAAGGCTTGATTGGCATGATTAAAATACTCCTTGCCAATAAAAATGTTATCTCCTAAAGCCAAAACAGAAGGTGATCCTTTTGCAAAATTTTCTGCAATTAAATAAGCATCAGAAATGCCTCTTTGAATAGGTTGAACAAGATAACTAAAATTCAAACCTAGTTGATCGCCTGTTCCAAAAATATTTTTAAATGTTTGAAGGTCGTCTTGGCTAACAATGAAAAGAATATCCCTGATACCAAGTCGAATTAATGTTTCTAAAGAATAGTAAATCATGGGCTTATCATAGAGAGGCAACAATGGTTTTGAGGCAGCAAGCGTTGCAGGTAATAATCTTGTTCCCTTGCCCGCTGCAAGGATAATCCCTTTGAGGTTTGAATTCATAATTAATTGATTAAAAATATAGCAGGGATTGCCAGAACGGCAAAACCCAACAAGAGCCAATTAAATTTAAATGAAGCTTGTGAGGTATTAATTATATCTCGATGAGAAATGAAATTTATTAAGCAGTTTTGATCATCTACGATGGGCAAATGCCTAATATTGTTAATTTTCATTAATCTTAATGCCTCAACTAAGGATGTATTCAAAGATACCGAGATGACTTTGGTAGTCATAATATCTTTAGCCGTCACTAAATCTGAGTCTCTGCCACTTTTAACAAGTTTTCTTACGATATCTCTCTCAGAAACTACACCAAGAAGGTTTCCCTTATCGTTTAAAATAGGAACAGCGCCAATATCCTCTAAATCCATCATATCTGCGATTTCGCTTACTGTGGAGTCAGGGCCAAAGTATTTGCATGCTGCGTTTAATTGAACTTTTTTAATATTTCCTACTTTGGACATAATAATAAGTATATTGATTTAGAGAGCTATGATAATGAACCCAATTGAAGCAGGAATTTAGTATCAAAAACCTTATTTTTTCAATATTCTTCCTTCCAAAATATGTTTCGTTTTTTTAAAGTTCGCAAATGGCTTCTTTGGGCTTGGGCTGGCTCTGCAGCTATTTTAAGTAGTTTGTGGGTACAAGTTCAAATTGATGTGAAAATCAATGAGTGGTTTGGAACCTTCTATGACATGATCCAAAAAGCTTTGGCGGAACCAAACTCAATTACGATTGAGGAGTATTGGCAGGGTCTTTTATCCTTTATCACACTCGCGGGTATTTATGTAGCGATTGCAGTTGTTGTCAGTTACTTCACCTCTCACTTTCTCTTTCGCTGGAGAACAGCGATGGTGGAGTGGTATCATAGTGTTTACAATTACGCTCGAACAATTGAAGGGGCAGCGCAACGTGTTCAGGAGGATACTATAAAATTTAGTCGAATTATGGAGTCCTTGGGGACAAGCCTCATTGAGTCAGTGATGGTGATTGTTGAATTCCTTCCAATTCTGTTAGGGTTGAGCGTAGGTATCCCTATTTTCTTTTTTGGTGAGTGGGAGTACGGATTAGTTGTGGGAGCCTTAATTTGGTCAGTGGGAGGAACATTATTTTTAATTTTACTGGGAATACTTTTAAGATTAGTGGGCGTTGAGTACGACTTACAAAAACAGGAAGCTGCTTATCGTAAAATGCTAGTCATCGCTGAAGATGACGAAACCATTAGACCTAAAACAATTGAAGAGCTTTTCAATGATGTTCGAAAAATCCATTTCTTATCTTATATCCGCTATCTCTACTTTAATATTGGAAGGATAGCTTACCTTCAGGCAAATGTATTAAGCGCTTATGTATTTTTAGCACCTGCTATCGTCGCCGGAGTTGTCACCTTAGGTGTCATGCAACAAATTATCAGAGCGTTTGGAAGAGTAGAAGGCTCGATGCAGTACTTACTGAAATCTTGGCCCACGATTATTGAGCTAGCGAGTGTCTATAAAAGACTAAGAGAGTTTGAGCGAAAGCTGAAAGCTACGACAGATACTGCCAAGGTGTCTGAATAAAAATTTTAGACATTACATAAATTGCACTTATGCTGATTGCTAAAATAACTAACCACACCCAGTTATTCTGTTTATCGTAATTTTCACCGTTTTTATTAGGATCTGCCATCTTAAATATTACTTATTATATTAGTGATAAAAAATCAATTAGGCTTTTTTGATATATCTGGTTCTTACGACTACTTGATAATCTTTAAAAAGTTTTTGGGCCAATAAATTGCTCTTCTCAATACCTTTAATAATCAAATCTAATTCTTGTTCTTTGGCAATTGACTCTATTTTATTAATCAATGATCTAGCGACACCCAACTTTCTAAAATCTGGTAATACATACAAAACGTCCAAAACCAAATTTTTTTCAAAATACGTTTCGTTAATACGCGCAACAATTATGCCCATGAATTTGTCCTCATTTTTTGCCGCAAAAGCAAAAAAATCCTCACGAAAAAGGCAATTCCAAAATAAATCGAAATTTACCTCCTGGAACTGAAAAGAATTTGATGCAGCGCTTTCATTGATGATTTGCTGCCAACTTTTAATATGAATTTCTTTAGGTTTTTCAATGGTAAACATAGAATATTAACTTATCAATAAATTAAGCGATTGAATATAGCGCAAAATACCTTGAGTAACTTGAACTTCTCGTTATATTCCCCATCTCATAGATAAGATGTTAGAAGATTTAAAAAAATACTTTGAGTCCATAAAGGCAAGAGATCCAGCTGCAACTTCTTTGTTGTTAGTGGTTTTAACCTACCCTGGGGTTAAAGCAGTTTTTTTTCATAGAATTGCAAACTTTATTTGGAGTCTTAATCTAAAAATAATTGCCCGAATGGTCTCGCAGTTATCTCGATTTTTAACAGGCATTGAAATTCACCCCGCAGCTAAGATAGGTAAAAATTTATTTATTGATCACGGTATGGGCGTTGTGATTGGTGAGACTGCTGAAATCGGTGATAACGTAACTTTGTATCATGGTGTTACATTGGGCGGTATCTCCCCGGCTGTTAAATCTGCTGAACAAGTAGGTGTTAAGCGCCACCCTACTTTGCTGAACGATGTCATAGTAGGCTCGGGAGCACAAATACTCGGACCAATCGTAGTTCAAGACTGTGCAAGAATAGGTTCTAACGCAGTGGTTACTAAGGATGTTCCTAAGGGCGGCATTATGGTAGGCATTCCTGCAAAGAACATCAATACTGGCCGTAAGAAAAGTGATAATACATTTGCGCCTTACGCCGTTACAGAAAAATAATTGGAGAATTAATGAACATAGTAAACTTTACACCTGTTGAGTCACTGTTAGGCGGGTTAATAATTGGATTAGCCGTTGCTATTTTGTATTTACTGCGAGGTAACTACACCGGCATTAGCGGCATTTACTACAATGTGATTGCAGTCAATAAGAATGGTTTTGTCTGGAGATTGACTTTTATAATAGGACTGGTCATTGCACCTGTTCTGCTCAGTTTTTTTCCCTATAAGGATTTGGGTTTTAACATGCCAACCACCAATCCAATAATTGTCATCGTGGGTGGTCTGTTAGTTGGTTACGGTACACAACTAGGCTCCGGCTGCACCTCTGGACACGGTGTCTGTGGTATCGGTCGTTTATCGATAAGATCAATTGTAGGCACTTGTGTATTTGTCGGCGCCGGCGTACTAACTGTTTTAATCACAAGATCTCTAGGTTGGGTGGTGTTATAATGAGAAATATTATTGTTCCTTTAATTAGCGGTATCGTCTTTGGTATTGGATTAGTGATTGCTGGGATGACAAACCCTGCAAAAGTTATGGGTTTTTTGAATATTTTTGGTAATTGGGATCCATCGCTGATGTTTGTCATGGGAGGTGCGATTGCAGTTAGCCTTCCAACCTTTTTATTCATTGGAAAAAAAATGCAGGCCCCTCTCTTTAATAAAGAGGAAGGATTTGCGCAACAACTCAAAAAAGATATTGATAGCCCTTTGATCATTGGCTCTGCGATGTTTGGTATTGGATGGGCTTTGGTTGGTTTTTGCCCTGGTCCGGCAATTGCTGCGCTCACCCAAGTTGATGGTAATGTCTTTATGTTCTTTATCGCTATGTCGATTGGAATGCTAATAAAGAAAATTATTTAGATTTGATGAATTCGCTCGAGGAGTGATTCAGAGATTTCTATAAAACCATCTTTATTATTTTCATTGGCTTGCTGACGCTTTGCACCAGGAAGTCTGGCACCTTCTTGTTGAGTAATTGATTCAATTAAAGCACTCAGAGTATTTGTATATTGAGAATTAAATTTCTCAGGCTTGATACAAATAAAAAACTGTCCTGTTGCTGGTGGACCGCCATCTTCACCAGCAAAAGATGAAGCTTTTGTTCCTAAGTTCCCTCCTGCCAGACAAGCCGTAAGTATTTCGACTAATAAACCTGTTCCAAAACCTTTATAGCCTCCACTTGGAGCCATGGTGCCCTTTAAGGCTTCTTGAGCGCTCGTTGTAGAATTGCCATCACTATCATAGGCCCAGCCTAACGGAATAGGCTCCCCTGATTTTGCTCTCACAGAAATTTCACTTTTTGCCACAACACTTGCGGACTGATCAATAATAATGGCGGCCTTGTTTTTATAAGGGGTAGCTATGGAAAATGGGTTTGTTCCAATGACAGCTTTTTTTCCCCCAACTGGAGCAATGGATGCTGGAGCGTTGGTAAACCCCATACCAATATAACCATTTTCAGCAATTCGTTTTGTATGAAAACCTAAAACACCACAGTTATAGGAGTTATAGATAGTCATCACTGCTACAGCTTCCTGTTCAGCCATTTCAAACAAAGTGCTAAAACCTAAATCTATAGCATTATGAGCAAACCCATTGTCTGCATTTATTTTTATCGCTGAACTAGAAATTTTTTCTAGAGTTGGTTTTGCCTGACCGTTGATTTTACCTATTTTAAGATGACTACAATAAATTGGCAGATAGTGAAATCCATGGCTCTTGATCCCGCTATACTCAGCATCTAAGATTCCCTCGATTATTCCACTAGTGTTTTCTGGTAAACAGCTTGATTTAATTAGCTTTTCTTTAATTAGCGCTATAGCTTCATCTCTAGATAGCTTTGTCATCATAGAATTAGATTAATTTTGACAAGCGATGCAAGTAAATTCATCAATAAATCTCAATTAAATAAGAGAAATTATTTGCATCATACATTTCTAAATGTTTAACTACCCCTAATATAGTATTTATTAACATAAGGAGGAATAATGAAGTCTATAAAAACTCTCTTTCTCTCAATAATTATGGCTCTTAGTTTTGGTGTTTTCACTTCAGCTAACGCAGGAAGCCATTCGTGTGGGAAAGTAACTATTGCTGAAATGACATGGCAGTCTGCGGCTGTTTTAGCTCATTTAGATGCAAAAATTTTATCCGCGGGTTATGGGTGTGATGTAGAACTAGTCCCTGGTGATACAATGCCTACTGGTACTTCAATGATTGAAAAAGGTGAGCCAGATATTGCTCCAGAATTATGGACAAATGGACTTGGCCCACTTTTAGCACCTGCTGTTGCAGAAGGTAGAATTGCCTCTGCTGGTGAGTCAATTAAAGGTGGAGCTCTTGAGTCATGGTGGATCCCGGCTTACATGCTTGAAGATCACCCTGAGCTAGCCACTATTGAAGGTGTTCTAGCCAACCCACAACTTTTCCCAGATCCTGAAGATCCATCAATGGCTGCTGTACACGGTTGTCCTGCAGGTTGGAACTGTCAGATCACATCTGGTCAGTTATTTAAAGCGGCTGACATGGGTAATAAAGGTTGGAACCTAATCGATCCGGGTTCAGGTGCTGGTCTTGCTGGTGCTATGGCAGAAGCTTATAACAAAGGCGATGGATGGATTGGTTACTATTGGGGTCCGACAGCTATCTTAGGTCAAGTTGATATGGTCCAAGTTGATATGGGTCCACATGATGCTGCTGAATGGGAAAGATGTATTGGAGCAACACCTGACTGTCCAGATCCAAAGTTAATGAACTTCCCTGTTTCAACAGTAGAGATTTATGTATCAAAAAAGATCATGGATAACAAAATTGTAATGGATTATCTCGGCAAAAGGGGTATGACCAGTGCGCAAATCAGTGGTATTTTAGCTGCAGCTGATGCAGACCAATTATCACCTGAAGAGGCAGCTGAGTACATACTTTCTGAAAGAGGAGACCTATGGGAAAGCATGGTTTCCGCAGATGCAGCTGCTAAGATAAAAGCATCCTTATAACTCTAATCTATAAAAAATAATACCAAGTCCTAATATTTTTAGGACTTGGTAAAAACTAAAAAAAACAATGGCAAAAGAGACAAACTTTTTTTTTGACTTTCCAACTCTGCCTAAGGAGTTAATCCGAGCTTTTAAAAAAAGCACTGATGCATCTTATAAGGCTTTTTCAAGAGAATACGGTGACTTTATTGAATCATTCTTTAACCCTCTATTAAAGTTTTTAGTTTTTTGGGAAAAATTATTAGTTAACACGCCTTGGCCCATAATTATTGGTGTGGTCTGTGTTTTCGCCTATTACGGAACTCGAAGTTTAAAAATTATTATTGGAATTGTTCTTTCCTTCTTCTTTGTTGGATATCTAGGCATGTGGGATGACATGATGCAGTCGATGGGATTTATAATTGTTGCAACAATTATGGCAATAGCGATTGGTATACCTTTAGGAGTTTGGATGGCAAAATCCAATCGAGTGCAAGCCGTTATTACACCTATACTCGACTTTATGCAAACCTTGCCACCGTTTGTTTATTTAATTCCAGTTGTGATGTTGCTTGGAATTGGGAAAGTTCCCGGATTAATCTCCGTGATCGTTTATGCAATACCCCCTATGATCAGGTTAACAAATTTGGGAATACGAGAGGTTGATCAAGATATTCTAGAAGCAGCAAACTCTTTTGGCGCAACTCCCTGGCAAAAACTCACTCAAGTTCAGTTTCCTTTAGCCCTGCCTACAATTTTTGCGGGAGTTAATCAAACCATTATGATGGCACTCGCTATGGTCATTATAGCTTCTATGATTGGGGTAAAAGGCCTCGGGCAAGAAGTTCTAAGAGCAATCACTAATCAATATTTTACATTAGGGATGCTAAACGGATTGGCGATTGTAATTTTAGCTATTGTTTTTGATAGAATCTCTCAAGCGTACGGTAAAAGAATACAAAAACACCGATCTGGGGATTCAATTTAAAAATGATATCACCTAAAATCCAAATTAAAAATTTATATAAAATATTTGGTCCAGACCCCTCCCCACTTATCGAAAAGATTAAGGGTGGTGTTAGCAAAGATGAGTTACTTGAGAAGCATCAACATGTATTAGGCCTAAATAATATTAACCTAGATATAACCGATCACTCCTTACAAGTGATTATGGGATTGTCGGGTTCAGGGAAATCCACCCTAATTAGACATATAAATAGACTTATTGAACCAACCTCAGGAGAGATGATTGTGGATGGTCAAGATGTTCTCACTCTCAAACAAAATGAATTGCTAGAGTTTAGAAAAAATAAAACAGCCATGGTTTTTCAAAAATTTGCCTTACTACCTCATAAAACTGTTTTACAAAATGTTTCATTTGGGTTGTTTATAAAAAAAGTAAACCAAGAAGAGGCTGAAAAAAAATCTATGCATTGGATAGAACGCGTAGGTTTATTAGGTTATGAGCATCGATATCCTCAACAGCTTTCCGGGGGAATGCAACAAAGGGTGGGATTAGCAAGAGCTCTAGCTAATGACCCTGATATTCTACTAATGGATGAGGCTTTCAGCGCCTTAGACCCCCTTATTAGAAAAGATATGCAGGACATACTTTTAGAACTACAGTTTGAATTAAAAAAAACAGTAGTATTTATTACTCATGACCTCGATGAGGCATTAAAACTAGGTGATAACATTGCTATTTTAAAAGATGGTTCTATGGATCAAGAAGGTAAGGCTGTAGATATTCTTTTGAATCCTAAAACGGAGTACGTTAAAAAATTTGTTGAAGATGTTAATCGAAGCAGAGTTCTAAAGGCAAAAAACATTATGCAAGATTCATCTGAAATCTCTAAGGAATTATTAAACGGTCAATCAATGAAGATTCAAGGTGAAGATTTTATTGAAAAGTTCATTGATAAAGTCGTTGTCGATAAACCTAATTTATTAGAAATTACAGGTGAAGATGGGCTATGTATCGGGTATCTTACCTCTGAGAGGTTATCTCAAATTTTAAAAAAGTAGACAAATGGAAAATTGCAATTTTATTGGTGGTCAATGGCTTAAGGGAACTGGTACGATTACCAATATCAATCCTTCTGACACTTCTGATATCATCGATGAGTATTCCTCTGCAACTTCGGATCAATTTGAACAAGCAGTTCAATCTGCTATCCACGCTCAAAGAGAGTGGGAGAAAGTAGGAATTGAAAAAAAATCGCAAATTCTTATTAAAATTGGTGATGAATTAATCGAGAAATCAAAAGTTTTAGGAGAATTATTATCTCGAGAAGAAGGTAAGCCACTTGCGGAAGGTATAGGAGAGGTAGCACGTGCTGGGCAACAGTTTCAATACTACGGGTCCGAGTGTCTTCGACTTTATGGTGAAAAAATTCCCTCCACGCGACCAGGCTTTCAAGTAGAAATTTCACGAGAGCCTCTCGGGGTTGTAGGTATAATTGCACCTTGGAATTTTCCTATTGCAATACCCGCCTGGAAGGCTGCCCCTGCGCTGATGTGTGGAAATGCAGTAATATTGAAACCAGCATCTTTAACACCTGCAAGTGCTGTTGAGCTAACAAAAATTATTGCAAAACAAGATATCCCTGAGGGTTTATTTAATTTGGTTTTGGGATCAGGTGGAGATATTGGAAATAAAATAGCAACGCATAAAGATATTGTGGCCATTTCTTTTACAGGCTCGGTGGATGTAGGTAGGAAGCTTTATCAAGATGCATCACCTCAATTAAAGAAAATGCAAATGGAGATGGGGTCAAAAAATCCATTAGTTGTAATGGATGATGCGGATCTTAAAACAGCAATTAGCTGCGCTGCCAATGGTGCTTTTGGAGGGACGGGTCAGAAATGTACTGCCTCCTCACGATTAATTGTTCATGAAAATGTCTATAAGCAGTTTATCGAGGGACTAATTGATAATATTAAAAATTTAAAAGTAGGCCATGCTCTTGATGAAGGTACTCAAATGGGACCCGCTTCAAATCAAGCCCAATATGAATCTAATCTCAACTATGTGGAAATTGGAAAGGGAGAGGCAAAGCTTGCTTTTGGGGGTAACCCGATGAACATGAGAACGGCCGGTTATTACATGGAGCCTACCCTATTTGTAGACGGCGATAATAAATCGCGTATTAACCAAGAAGAAATGTTTGGTCCTATTGCCTGTGTTATTCCTACTAAAAATCTTGAGCATGCTTTAGAAATTGCCAATGATACAGATTTTGGGTTATCGAGTGGGATTATTACCCAGTCACTTGCAAAGGCTGAGTATTTTAAGCAAAATATTAAAACAGGTGTGGCTACAGTTAATCTTCCAACGGCTGGTTTAGACTATCATGTTCCCTTTGGAGGCCGTAAAGCCTCCAGCTTCGGTCCTCGTGAGCAAGGAACCTACGCACGCGATTTTTACACTCAAGTAAAGACTTCCTACATCAATTCTGGTTCCATATAATTCTTAAATGAATTTTCGTGTGGACAATCTCCAGTATTGTAACTGGTCCAGAGAAATTTTTGAAATTAACCACGAGGCAAAAATGGATGCCGTTCATGCCACTATTTGCTACCATGAAGACTTTGATGAATTACAAAAAAATATACAACAATGGCAATTATACTTTCAAAAAAATAATGACCTTCTCTTACATGGGAAGACCTCTCAAGATATAGAGATAGCGCATCAACAAAATAAGACTGCAATCTTTTTTGGATTACAAAACTGCTCTCCCATAGAGGATAACATTGATTATGTAGAAGCACTAAAAAAGCAGGGAGTATTGTTCATGCAGTTGACTTACAACAATCAGTCACTTCTTGCGACTGGATGTTATGAAAAAAAAGATAGTGGAATTACTCGGATGGGCAAAGAAGTGATCAAAGAAATGAATCGGGTAAAAATGATTATCGATATGTCTCACTCTGCAGAGCTATCAACATTAGAAGCAATCGATATTTCAGAAAAGCCAATTGTGATTAGTCATGCGAACCCCTTATTTTGGCATCAAGGTCTTCGAAATAAATCAGATACAGTATTGAAAGCCCTTAATGATAGTGAGGGAATGATTGGTTTTTCACTTTACCCTCATCATTTGAAAGGAACCTCTAATTGTACACTTGAATCATTTTGTGAAATGATTGCTAAAACAACGGAAAAGATTTCTGTTAATCAAATTGGCATTGGATCTGACTTATGCATCGGACACCCCGATAGTATTGTTGAATGGATGCGCAATGGAACGTGGACCAAAACCAAAGATTTTGGTGAGGGAAATGCTAATAACCCAGGATTTCCTCCTCAGCCTAGTTGGTTTAAAGATGCTCGTGGATTTGATAATTTAGAAAAGGGTTTGAAAATTGTTGGTTTTAATGAGAATGAGATAAACGGTATTCTTGGAAATAATTGGTATAATTTTTATAAGAAATTTGATTAATGAAGATTAACATACGAAAACCTGAGTTTGTCATGAGACTTGATCGATTGGGATCATTCCATCAATCGAAACTTTCTTTCCTTCGCAGCTTTATTCGTGAATTTAAAGAATGGGAGTTTAAATGTCATGAATTTCAACTAGATGATCAAGGCTATGGTTATGCGGTCTATGTGGTTAGAAAAGATAAGAAAGACTACTCACTAGTATGTTTTTCAAACCACCTTGAAGATAGTGAAAGATCAGATCGTGTTATAGCAACCAAATGGGACGCTTCCTTTGTTCTTTTTGATGGCATCCCTAACTCCGATGATATTGTAAGACTTCAGGCGAATGTACCCTTACAAGAACAAGGCAGGGTGAGTGAAAAAGAATTATGTCTCTCCCGAGCGAATAAATCTGTTCGAATTTTTCAGCATGTAGTTGATAACCTGGCTCAAGGCTTACAGCCTGATACAAAGCTACTTTATGATGTAGGTTATCTTTACCGTACCACTGCTGTATATGGCTCAGGTAAGTTTGGCCTAGCAGATCGTATTAAAGTACAGGATCGTAATGAGTTAAAAGGGCCTTTTCGTTTAGAAATGATGCTAGTATATCTAGCAAGGCAATTTACTTTTGATCAAGTTAATCATATCGCACATCAACGATCCCCTAGTACCGCTGTAAAACTAAGCGATGATATTGCAAGAAACCTTGGTATTGGAAATTCTACCGGATTAGGAATGGCGCCATTTATTGTTAATCACCCTGCCTTATTAAATCAGTGGATACTGGCTAAAGAAAAATCACTTCAAGCCATTCGCTCTATTGAAGTTGTAAATATTAGTGAATATGAAAAATTTAATGAATATCTTAAAACTATTCAAGAAAACATCCTCTTTTGGAAAACTGATAGCTCCTATCAAATTAATAAAAATGAAAATCTAATAAAGGATCTGAAAAAATTTCAGGTTTATATTTCGAATATTCAATTAAGTAAGTATTTTTGGAATACAGTTTATAATTGGGTTGAGGAAAATACCGAGGCAGAGTGTTGTGAGTTAGTTGTCTCTTTAATGATGGAGATTTACCCTCTTATTGTAGAGCCCTTTAGCTATGAAATGTCTATTGATGAAGAGATTTATTTTGAAATTGATGCCTCTCGTTCTATTGCTGATATTTGTCAATTAATTGAGAAACAGTATCAATGGCTATTAGATGTTAATTTTGATGAAAAAGAAAATATTTTCAATTTTTGGTATTACTCAAAAAACAAGCAAGAACCTAGAATGTCTGATCGCTTCTCAGAAGAAGGTGCAGAACTAGAATTACCGTTAGCTATTGCAAGAGATGTTCATGCCCTCTATCGAGAACTCAAAACTGAAAATCCAAATGAAGATTTGGCCACTTATTTGCTGAAAACACAACAATATCGACATATTTTAAGACGTATATTTATATGTGAGAAACTGCCCTACTCAGAGATTCAAGATAATACCATTTCAAAAAAATTAATACCCGTTGATATGCTCCGATTAAAATTATCTTTTTTTGGGGCCACACGATTTGATCCACGATCAGACCGCTGGGTTAGGATTACGATGTATCAAGGCGCACCGCTGATGAAAGAAATTGGTAAATCTAATGACACTTGGTCCTACAAAAAAATTGCCTAATGCAGTCACTCTACGAAATAGAAACTGTAGTTAAAAGATCTGCTCGAGCAAAGGGACTTAGTTGGGGGATGGCAGAAGAAATTGCTAAGGCAGTTCGTATATTAGAACAATCACTTCTACCGGGCTTAGAAAGTTTTAAAAGATTAGTGGATTTAGGTCTGACGTCTTTCAACCCAATTCAAAATCCTTTAAATGATGAGAAGTTAACAAAAATATGTCCTATTCACTTTGGTGTATTTTTTTTAGATAATTTACATAACAAACAATTCCAAAAACAATTTTCATTTTTAGAAATATATGAACCTTTATTGCTTCTTCCTTTTTTAAAAAGATCCGCAAATAAAAATTTGCTCAATATTAAATTTACCTCAAAAGAATTTAATTTTAATTTATCGCCAGGAGAAATTGTTAGTTTAAGTAATCAACTATTTCCCCATATCGCTACAAAAATAACTTTAGATTTTTCTACCTCTAGATCGCCCCAATACTCACAAAGTACTTGGGATGAATTGTACGAGCTATCTTTAGAAACCTTTGTCGAAGAAACAGAAGAAAAAAAATTATCTGGCGCAGGAGCAGGACTAACCGATAACGATTGATTGCTCAAAATGTATAGATTGTATTTGATTTGATTTACGAGATCATATTAACTGAATTGAATAATTATGAGCCCCATTATCGCAAAAAGTTCACGAGTTCGATCTACACCTTTTACCTCTAGAATTGAGGAATACGGTGTCCAGGCTTATACCGTCTACAATCATATGCTTCTTCCAGCATCCATCAAAGGTGTGGAAGAGGATTATTATCACTTAAAAGAAAACGTCCAGTTATGGGACGTCTCAGCTGAAAGACAGGTTCAGATACAAGGATCAGATGCTTATCAATTAACCCAACTAATCACTTGTCGTGATTTATCTCAAGCTAAAGATCATGTTTGCTACTATGCACCCATAGTTGATGATCAGGGAAGAATTTTAAATGATCCACTGGTAATGAAGGTGAAACCTGATACCTGGTGGATATCGATTGCTGATACCGATATTTTGTTATACGCAAAAGGCATAGCAATTGGAAAAGGGTTTGATGTCAAAATAACTGAACCAAATATTAACCCTTTGGCCGTCCAAGGTCCTAAATCATTTGAATTAATGAAGAGGGTTTTTGGAGAAGATATTCTGAATTTGAAGTTTTTTCACTTTAAAAATTTTCAATTTGATAATCATAATTTTTTAATTGCTCGCTCTGGTTGGTCAAAGCAAGGTGGTTTTGAGATTTATGTAGATGATGATCAAAAAGGCCAGGATTTATTTGATGCCCTAATGAAAAATGGAAGCGACTTAAATGTAAGACCGGGATGTCCTAATCTTATTGAAAGAATTGAAAGTGGTCTATTATCCTACGGCAACGATATGGATATTAACGATAACCCTTTAGAGTGTGGACTAGACGCTTTTGTATCTTTTAATCCTGAGATTAATTACTTGGGTAAATCGGTATTAAAAAAACAGCACGATCAAGGAGTTAAAAAATCATTAATTGGGTTATTTATAAAGTTACCACAAATATCTGTTACTAAGCATTTACCTATTTCCCTGAATGGTGAACAAATTGGCGAACTTCGCTC
>JAYPCO010000013.1:0-3440 GCA_038124765.1 Alphaproteobacteria bacterium
TACCAATAGAACCTGTGCCACCTGTAACTAATAGTTTTTTATCTTTAAACATATTGCTTTAAATCCTCCAAAGTGTTGATTGAAATTTTTTCACCTTCAAAGTCTTTAGTTATAAAGTTTAACAAAGTTTTTTTAGGCCCGATTTCTACAAATTTTTCTATATTTCTTTTTATTAGACTTTTCATAGTATCATTCCACATGACAGGTGAGTGAATTTGAAGTGAAAGCTGATTTATATATTCGCTGGGTGAAAGCTGTTTATAGTTTACTAGTTTATGGTTAGAGATGAGATCATGTTTCACTTTGTTAAAAATTACATCCGATACTTTTGATTTAAAAATATTCGAACTTTCTATCATTAACTCCGAATGAAAAGGTGCCGAAACATTTAAAGGTATATATTTGCCAAGATTATTTTGAGATTTAAACTCTTCTAACTTTTGTTTAAGTCCACAAATTACTATTTGTTTGTCTGAATTCAAATTTGCAATAAATACACCATCGCCAAATATATCTGAATTAATTATATCATCTTCTTTTTTTAGTATTGCATACATAGAGTACTTCTCAGGATCAGATACAATAGACATGGCCTCCCCCCTAGAACTGACTACTTTTAACATCTCCTCAAAGTTAAGTGCCTCTGAGAAATACATAGCCACATACTCTCCCAGCGAATGGCCAGCTAACACGATGTTATCTGGACTGCAATTTAAGGATTTTTTGTAAATATCAGCTAAAATAGAGGAAAGTATGAATATTAAGGGCTGACTATATTGAGTCAAATTAATTAAATCGGGATTATTTTGAGCTTTTAAAACATCATACCCAAGTATATCAGAACTTAATTGATACCTATCTCTAACCCATTCAAATTCATTAAACAAATCAAGCCCCATTTCGGCATATTGAGAGCCTTGACCAGTAAAAAGTATAGATAGATTTTTATTTGACATAATTATATTTAATGTGTAGACACATCTCCTACATGAGTAACATATACGAAACAACTATGATAGTAAAACCTGATTTGTCTAATGATCAGGTAAAAAACCTTTCAACTTCCTTAGAAGGATTTTTTAATGAAAGTAATGTTACTATTGGATATAAAGAGGATTGGGGTATAAAAAACCTAAAATTCTCTATTAATAAATACTCTAAGGGATCATTTAAATTTATTAGATTTACAGCTGATCCATCTTTTCCAAAAAAACTCGATAATTTTCTAAAATTTAATTCCGATTGCCTTCGATTCCTTATTATAAAATCAGATAATGAATTAGAAGAGCCAACACCCCAAATCAATAAGGATAATTAATGAAAAAAAATTTGAATATATCTAATGATGATCTTTTAAAAATTGATTATAAAAATACTCAAATTCTAAAAAAATTTACAAATGAAAACGGTAAAATAATTCCACAAAGAGTAACCAATATGTCTAGATCTCTTCATACTAAAATCACTAACTCTATTAAACAAGCTAGATTTCTATCATTAATATAATTTAAATGACAAAAGTAGTTGTATTAGAAAAATTCAGAAAAAATTGGGAGATTGGAACAGTTGTAACTGTTAAAGATGGTTACGCTAGAAACTATCTTATACCTAATGGTAAAGCAAAATTTGCTACAAAAAAGAATATAGAGGAAATCAAATCAGTAGAAGAGAATTTAATTAAAAAAGATATTGAACATAGGAATATAGCTGAACAAACAGCCTCTAAGATAAACGATCTTCATTTCCAAAAGGAAATCGCTGCAAAAGATAACGGTGAGCTATATGGCTCATTGAGTGTTTCTGATATTGTGAGTTTTCTTAATGATAATAGTATTTCAATCCAAAAAAAATCAGTGAAGCTTGGAAATAAAATAAAAACTACTGGTGAATATAATATTGAGATTGACCTTCATCCTGAAGTTAGTTGTTCACTTAGTATTGAGATCTTATCCCCTAAATCATCTTCATAACCCTTTTTTTTTGTTTTTTTCATAATATTTTAAGATTATGCAAAAGACATTTGATAGCCTAAAAGATAATGATATTGAGATAATTGTTTTAGCCTACCTTTTAAAACATTCAGATTTTCTCGATTCTCATTATGATAAGATAAATGGATATTTATTTGCCAATTCTGAAAATCTTAAGATTTTCAATGTATTAGAGGATTTTCAAAAAACTCAAAAAAATATCTCTATTGAGACAATCAAGAATTATATTCCTGACATTCAAAAAAATACACTCGATGAACTATCAAACCAAATAGATCAAATAGTATTTTCGGGTGATATCTTTACTAACTACTTAGACACTTTAAACGAGCTATATCTAAGAAGAGAATTATTTAAAATTACGCAATCTAAAAATAATGAAACAATACAATTTGATACTAAGAAAAATATTAAAGAAATATTTTTAGATTTAGAAAAAAAATTATTTGACTTATCAAATTACAACAAGGATAGCTATGAATTCAGAGATTTTGCATCAGTTACAAAATCCTCCCTTCAATTAGTCGAAAAAGCTTTTAAAAAAAAAGGTCAGTACTCGGGTGTGGTATCAGGATTTACTGATCTCGACACTATGCTGGGAGGGCTCCAGAATTCTGACTTAATAATATTAGCTGGAAGACCATCTATGGGTAAGACGGCTCTTGCAACTAATATGGCATTCAATGCAGCAAAATACTTTGCAAGCAATGAAGAGGGAGGATCGGTAGTTATGTTTTCCCTAGAAATGTCTGCTGAACAAATTGGTTTAAGGATACTTGCTGAGCAATCAAGAATACCTAGTGATAGGCTTCGTAAAGGAGAATTAAACGAAAAAGACTCCATTGAATTATCCAACACCTACCAAGAAATACATAAGCTTAATTTTTTCTTTGATGATAGCCCTAATTTAACCGTTTCAGAATTAAGATCAAAACTAAGAAGATATAAGAACAATTATAAAATTAATTTAGTATTAATTGATTACCTTCAACTTCTCAAACCCGAGGGTAATCGTGATAGTAGAGTTAATGAACTATCTGAAATAACCAGAAATTTAAAACAGCTAGCAAAAGAATTTAATTTACCCGTCATTGCACTTTCGCAGCTTTCCAGACAAGTTGAAAATAGAGATGATAAAAGACCCCTACTTTCTGATTTAAGAGAGTCGGGAAGTATTGAACAGGATGCCGATGTGGTAATGTTTATTTATAGGGAAAGTTATTATTTACAAAGGACTGAACCTACTCGATCCCCAGATGAAACGCAAGAGTCATACCAAAAGAAACATGATGCTTGGAAAGATAGAAATGAGGAGGTTTTCAACAAGGCCGAATTAATAGTTGCCAAACAAAGAAATGGCCCTACTGGCAAGATTGAATTATACTTTGATGATAAGTACACAAAGTTTTTAGGTGTTGAAAAAAGACCTTCAAATTAAATAATGGATTT
>JAYPCO010000013.1:3540-26869 GCA_038124765.1 Alphaproteobacteria bacterium
AGGTTTTCAGCAGAGTCGGCAATCCCAAATATTGTGGTTTTAACTCTAACAAGAGAATTAGGGCCAGTTTTAACAGCCTTGATGATATCAGCAAGAGTTGGTTCTTCTATAGCAGCAGAAATTGCAACCATGCGCGTGACAGAACAAATTGATGCTTTAAAAACTCTTAATACTAATTTCTATAATTATCTTGTTACTCCAAGAGTGCTTTCCTTAACCTTAGCCCTACCTATTTTTGTAACCTTAGTTGATTTTATTGGAGTGATGGGAGGTTATATTGTTTCTGTTTTTCGATTGGGCTTTAATGAAAATATTTATCTTATGAACACTTTAAATTTTTTGAGCTTTACTGATTACTTTTCTGGTATTGTTAAGGCTTCAATATTTGGATTTATAATTGCTATAGTTAGTTGTTATAATGGCTTATACTCAGGCAAAGGCTCATTTGGTGTTGGAACAGCAACAACCAATGCCGTCGTGACATCTTCCATACTTATTTTAATTTTTAACTATATTTTAACAGAGCTGTTTTTCTAATGAATATTGAGATTAAAAATCTATCAAAAAGTTTTGGTGAAGTTAGTGTTTTGAAAAATATATCTATGAACATAAAAGATAAAAAGTCGACAATAATTTTAGGAAAATCTGGCTGTGGTAAATCTGTTTTATTAAAAATTATTTACCAATTGATAAATTGCGATGAAGGAGAAGTCCTTTATGGGAAAAATAAAGAAATTGATATTGATACATTTGGAATGCTTTTTCAGTATGGAGCACTTTTTGATAGCTTAACTGTGGCTCAGAATATTGCCTTTATTGACCATATTAACGGTATCACTAGCTATAAAAACAAAGTTTTATTATCGATGAAAGATGTTGGACTTGACTCAATAAACTACGATAAATTTCCCTCAGAAATATCTGGAGGAATGAAAAAGCGCGTTGCATTAGCAAGAGCAATATATAAAAACCCTAAAGTTATTTTTTTAGATGAACCTACTACTGGGCTTGATCCAATCAATAGTGATATGATCAATGAACTAATTTTAAGAATCATAAAGAAAAAAAAAATGACTGCCATCACTATCACCCATGATATTCAAAGCGCCTTAAAAACAGGGGATGAATTTTTCTTTATCAATGATGGAATTGTAGAATGTCATGGGAATTGCAACGAAATGCTAAAAATAAAAAATCTAAAATTAGATGAATTTTTAGCCGGGGTTAAAAAACTTCAAAAAACTAGATGAATATTTCTTCCTTTACTTATATTGACTATATTTATTTATCCCTACTTTTAATTTTTGCAGCATTATTTGCTCTCAAAGGTGCAACTCGAGCTATTAGTTATAGTTTAAAAATTATTTTATCTATTTCTTTGCCATTTTTATTTTACAAAAAAACACTCAATTTTTTTATTGAGTCTATGGATAATCCAAATCTTAATTCTATAGCAGAAAGTAATTCGATTTTTTTAGAAATAGTTATTTTTACTGTATTGTTTATTCTAATTTTCTTAATTTACTCAATTATTGAAAAAGCGATTAATATCAAAAGTCCATCGCAGTTTGAATTCAAAGTAATTGATACACTCATAGGTGGTATTTATGGGATATTTATTTTCAGTTTTATTTTTTATTTTTCTTATCAACTTCTTTTTAAGAACCATATTCCTGAAAAAAATAACCTAATTATGAATTACAATATTTCTTTATTTGATAAGTTTATGAGTAAAAATAATAAGTTTAATAATAACTCCAATAATGATAACAACATCAAAGAAAATAATTCTAAAAATGAAAAAACAGAGCTTTATTAAAGACAGATTTATTGATCACTGTGCTGTTTTTGGAACCTATAACATTGAAGAGTCAATTTACTCATCAATTTTAGGGCTTCATGCCCTTCAGCATCGTGGACAAGAAGCATCAGGAGTTTTTTACTTTAGCGACTTCAATAATTTCTCTTTCAAAAAAGGGAGCGGTAAAGTCTCTGAAGTTTATAATGGTTTTGATCATTCTAAGATACAAAACCCAATAGTTACTAATGGGCACAATAGATACTCTACTTTTGGTGGTAATGATGACAAAAATATTCAACCTTTATATGCACAAATCAATAAGGATATAATTTCAATTGCGCATAATGGAAATATAACTAATGCCCATTTTTTAAAAAAAAACTTATTGGAAGATGGTTGTATTTTTCAATCAGACATGGATACAGAGGTCATTCTTCACTTAATAGCTAAAAGTAAAGAAACCAATATTATTGATAAAATTAAAGACTCTCTAAGAAAGGTTGAAGGCGCCTACTCTCTAATCCTCACATACAATGATGAAATTATTGCTATTCGTGACCCCAATGGAATCAGGCCGCTAGTCTTAGGAAAAAAAAATGAAGGCTACGTTGTTTCTTCAGAGACATGCGGTTTGGATATCATCAATGCAGAATTTGAAAGAGAAATCAATCCGGGTGAAATATTATTAATAAATAAAATGGGCTTAAAATCTTTCCCTATAGTCAATAATGCTCAAAAAAAGTTTTGTGTATTTGAATATATTTACTTTGCAAGACCCGACTCAAATTTTGAAGATAAGAATGTCTACAATGTAAGAATAAATATTGGTAAACAATTGTATTACGAAGACACTAATAATCATTCTGATATTGTTATTCCAGTTCCAGACTCAGGATTAGCATCAGCAATAGGCTATTCAGAAGCCTCTGGGATTCCTTTTCAACTTGGTATAATCAGAAATCACTATGTAGGAAGATCTTTTATACAACCCAAACAAGAGCTCAGAGATTTAGCAGTAAAAATGAAACATAATGTAAATTTGAAACTATTAAAAGATAAGTCGATTACTTTAATTGATGACTCAATAGTAAGGGGTACAACAAGCAAAAAAATAGTAACATTATTGAAAAATGCTGGGGTGAAAGAAATTCATTTTAAAGTAGCATCACCAACTATTGTTGGAAGCTGCCATTATGGAGTTGATACACCTGATGAAAATAACTTAATTGCTAACATCAAATCACTTAACGAAATAAAAAGCTATCTAGAGGTTGATAGTTTGCAATATCTTTCCATTGAAGGTCTATATAAATCAATAAATGAGACAGAAGGCTACTGTGATGCGTGTTTTACCAAAAAATACCCCGTGCCTTTAATAGATAAAAATCTAGCAATCTATCAAAAAGAACAAATTAAGTTAGTTTGAACAATTTAATCATTCTCCTCAATGGTCAGATACCACTTGATCAAATTTGCGAAAATAACATTGTACTCAGTAGAGAAAAAATCGATTTAAATTTTAATCACAATTTACTTCAAATAGAATATGAAAATATAGAGGATATAGTCAAAGCTGATTTAATTATTTCTCAAGAATTTACCAAAATTAACTCATTGGTGATTATTAATGATCATATTGATTTGAATATGCTTTCCTATCAGTATAACTATGATCACTATCAAAAACTTTATAATGTATTATCTAATTTAATTTTTTTGATTAATAGTTTAACTAAAATTTTTGATCACAAAGTTGAAATTTCTTTGATCCTTGAAAATGATCATCATTATAAAATTCATCAAAACAATTTAAACCATTCAATTTACAATTATCTCCTTGCGCTGCAAAAAGATTTAAAAGGATCGATAAATTTAGATATTAAAAAATTAAATTAAAATTAATACCTTTGAGGTTTAACTCTCGAATTAAAATTTTAGATAAGAAAGTTTTAATATGAGGTTTAATATTTTTTCTATTAAAATTACACGAAATTTTAAAATAGTTTTTTTGATTAACTGTAAAAGCAGAAATAAAATAAATTTTAAATTCTCTTGAGCTTTTTTGTATTTTACTTAATTCTCCATTTATTGGTCTCAAAACTTTATTTAAATGAGATGTCTTAAAATTGAATTTATTATTTAATTGATTATCAATTATTTTTAATATTTTTGGCCTTGTAAGATTTAGGGCTGATATAAAATAAATATTTAAAGAATTAAAATAGCTATGATTAGAAGACAGGTAATTTAGAAATTTTTTTTGATATAAAGCTTTTTCCTCAATCTGATCCATTTTATTAACTAAAACAAGAAAGGGCTTATTTCGTTTTGAAAGTGAACCAATTAAGGAAAGATCAAGCCGAGTTTCGGATTTTGCATCTAAAAGCAAAATTATTAATGAAGCGTTTTTAATAAAAAATTCTGACTGATCTAAAGATAACTTTTCAAATTCAAAATTTTTTCTTTTTGATCTACCCCGAATAAATCCAGCGGTATCAATAAACTCTAAAGTTTGCCCATTATAATTAATATCCCAATTGACAGAGTCTCTAGTGGTATGCAGTTCAGGGGAGGTTTTGGATAAATCGACTGAGGTGATTTTATTAAATAGAGTTGATTTACCCGTATTTTCTTTACCAAAAATTGCAATCCTTTTTTTTTCTATAGGTGTTTCACCTTCGGCAAATTTATTTTCATTTAAAAGTGATTTTCTTAGAAAGTTAAAATTATCATATTCGTCATTAAATATTTTAGAATAAAGGTTAGATATTAGTTGTCCGTCATCTGTTTTCTTAAATGAGTAGTAATATAGGGGAAAATTATGTGAAAATAAAAATTTACAGATTTTGTTATCTTCGGCATTAATATTTTTTGCAAGATAAATAAAATGTAAATTTTTTAATTTAAGTGCAATAATTTTTTCATACATCTCAGCAAATTCACTAAAATTATTAAAACCAGGCGTATCAAATATTTGATAATGCGAATTATTATCAGCGATCGTTTTTTTTATAATATCAATAGTTGTGTTAGCTTTAGGATTTGAAATAGTTTTATGCTCTTTAGAAAATAAATTAAATAAATAGGATTTACCCTCATTCACTTTGCCTATTATAAAATAATTATTCACTTAGAATAAAAAGAGCTTTGCTATCTTTTAAATAAATTTTTGATTTGTATATTGTAATATCAATACTATCTATAAATTTCTGTTTTAGTATAATGTTAGTATTACCTGACTCATCAAAATGCGAAACGCCCATATCGGAAATTATCAGAAGGTCATTATTATTAATGAAAATTTTAAAGGGGTTTTCAATCAAATGTTTATTTCTATAAGTGATTTCGCCTTTTTGAATAAAAAATATATTGCTTGTCGTTAAAACAATTAAATCTTCATTATTAGAATAAATAAAATCTTTAATAGGTTCATTTAAATCTAATTCCCAGCTGATAATTGAAGTTAAAGGATTGAATTGTGATATTTTTCCAGATCTATCAATAAATAAAAGGTTATTATTTAAAGAAAGCGGTACAGAGATTAAATCATCAAAAGCTCCAAGAGATGTAAGGATATTCAAGTCCTCAAAATAATACGTATCCTCTACTGATTTAGTGTCCTCATTAATAAATATAGGGGTACCTGAATTAAATAAGTATGAAGTATAGTTTTGGTAATGATTCACTTCTGAAAGTGCTGACAGACCGTAGTTTGTTGAAAACTTTCCTTGCGATAAGATAGTGAAATTTAAAAGGTCTAGCTTATGCAACTCGCCAAATACTGATAAAATATAAAGATCACCACCTATCAAAATTGGCTTAATTTCAGAAAGAACATCAAATCTGTTTATCAACACAATACTCTCTCCTACAATTTCATATAAACTAGATTGATTAGTTAGTAGAAAGATATTTTCTTTATAAGCAATGATATCTAGAACGAGTTCGTTTTTTTCAAGTGAAATATCATATTTTTCGATAGTCTTAAGATCACCTAGGTTAAAAATAGTAACTTCATCCTTGGTTGATTTTATAAGAGTATTATCATTAAAAGATAACCTCGTTTCAGAGTCAGTACTAAACAACTTATTTGCATCTTTAAAAGAAATATTTGCACTAATGTGTTTGTTGTTATTTAGAAAATGTTTTTCATTTATTTGAAAATTATTTAAAGATGGGCTTTGATTATAATCTTTTTCAAAGATATTAGTTACTTCATTCTTCGGCTCATAATCAGGCTCAATTGTACCTAAGTACTTATTACAGGAAGTTAGAATTAAAAAGAATAATATAAATTTAACTATTTTCATTTTCTAAACGATTTACCGCCTTAATAAAAAAATTATCATTATTTTCTGTATTAATATCGTCTAGATTATTGAAATCGTCATTAATTAAATAAATTTTAACTATATCTGAAAATATGAAGCTATCATCTAATGATAATGATCTGATTGTTTCAATATCCAAATCTTTTAGAGCATTTTTTAGTAAAATTAAATCCTTATCTAATTTGTTATACTTATTTAAATTATCTATTGACCCTTTTTTTAAATCAGCAAAAAAGGATACATTTGGATTTTCAATGCTTGATAAATAATTTAATTGCTCTTCTGAAATGCTATTTTCGTCATTGTACAAACCAGACAGATATATATCAAAAAGATTCTGATTTTCTTTTTGATTGGAATACAAGTAATAAGAAATTACAAAAGCTGAAATTGTCAATATAGCCACTAAAATAGTTATATTTTTTTTGGTAATTAATTTTTCCATTTAATTGAGCAACCTACGCTAGGATGTTGTTCGGCTGAAGAATAACCTTTACTAATAATTTCTTCAACAGCATTATAAAGCTCTGGTTCTCCCATTTCTGAATTTTTGCCGTTCGAGTCAAGCCTACCTCTATACTTTAATTTTTTTTCATTATTAAAATAGTAAAACTCTGGAGTGCATTGGGCATCAAAGCTTTTTGCAATTGATTGATCCTTATCTACGGCATAGGGGAATTCAAATTTGGCAGATTGTATTTGAGTTATTAGATTTATATCAGAATCTTCAGTGTAGCTTTCTTGATCATTGGCCATTATTGCTATTGAGTTGACACCCAATGCCCTCAACCTGACCGTTTCTGAGGAAATTTTAGATTCAATAGATTTGACATATGGGCAATGATTACAAATAAACATTAAAAGAAGTCCATTTTGTCCAAAGCTATTGTAAAAAGAAGACTCTGTTCCCTGAAGACTTACATATTCAAAATTATCAGGGATCCAATCTAAATTACATCTTGAAGAATTTATAGGCATTAATTATCATAATATATATTGAAAATATTAAACTTAAATAATAAATATCCCTCACAAACAATCCCCAAAAAGACATTCCAATATATTCTCAATGCCTACTCTCATGGTTTAGCACAAAATATTTGGAGAAATTACTCCATTCAAACCTCTGATCAAAAAAGTAAAACTAATATAACATTTTATAAATCTAATTTTTCATTCCCTATAATTAAAATTATTTACTCAAATAAAATTGACAACGAAATCTTTGAAGTAACCTACAACAATAAGTGTAAAAAATTTTATAATTTAAACTCATTAAATATTTGGCTTAAAAATTATTTTTTTTCTAAGCCTAAAATATAAATTTCTTTAGATTTCTTATCCGAAGCTAGCGGTTTAACATATAAACTTTTTTTAAACTTTGATTTAATTAAATTGAATAATTTTTGTGTATCTTCCCCTTGAAAATTTTTTACAAGGAAGCTTCCATTTGGATTTAAAAAATCATCAATGAATTGAAAGGACAAATAACTTAACTCGTAACTTTTTACTTGATCAATAAATTGATTACCAGAGGTATTAGGGGCAATATCTGAAATTATTGAGTCAAATTGGTAATTTTTTTCTTCAAAAAGTTTTTTTAAATCTAGATATTTATTCAAGTCTTGATGATAAAATTCAAATTGGCTACCTAAATCAATTTGCATTTCTAAAATATCTATACCGACAACTTTTGAATTTTTTTTGGTATTAAGAATATATTGCGACCATCCACCGGGACTACAACCAATATCAAGTACATTAACCGTATTTGAGAATAGTTTGTGTCTTTTATCTATCTCCTCTAATTTGTAATATGCTCTCGAAATAACGCTGTTTTTCTTGGCTTTGAGATAAAAATGATCTTTTTTTCTGTCTTTATACCACTGTTTCATTTTTCTTATAATCTGATATCAATGCGTCTACATATACACTTTAGGTAACTATATTTAACATGAAATTTATTACTATTTTTTATTCATTATTTTTTTCATTCTTATTCAATTTACAATTACATACTGCTGACTGGAATGGAGAAAAAGAGACCCAGGAAACGTTATTTAGCGTTGAGGTAATTGACTCAACAGCAGAGTTAATTGATGACAGTTTAGAGTTTAGCTCCACCACGGAAGCACATCGTAGAATCCAAGTAAAAAGTGAAATTATGGGGAAAGTAAAAAATGTTTTAACCAAAGCTGGTACAAAAATTAATTCAGGAACACAAGTCTTAGAGATGGAGGACTTTTTATCTAACAAAGAACTTTTTGACTTAAAACTACTTTCGGAATCTGAATTTAATAAAGTTGCGCTATTTGCCCCCTTTGATGGTATTTTATTAGACGGCCATAAAATTGAAGGTGAATTAATTATGCCGGGCGAAACAGCTTATGAAATTATCGATCTTTCTAAGTTAAAAATTTTTGGATATATCAATGAAAATGAAATTTTAAATATTTCAAATCAAAACGAAGTTACAATTTCTATTTTAAATCAAGAAGTCAATGGAGTCATTGAATATATCTCACCCGTCTCTGACCCAGATACCAAAACTTTTGAAATAGTTGTCGAAATTGATAACAAAAACTTAAAATTTAAAGATGGTCTTTCCTCTTTAATTACGATTAAAAAAGGTGATGTTCTTGCTCATAAAATTTCACCCTCTATTTTAGCTTTAGGAGATAGTGGTGAACTTGGTGTTAAAGTAATTGATGAAAACGGACTAGTTAAATTTAAAGAAATAGATATTCTAGAAGATACCTCAAGCTATATGGTTGTCACTGGATTATCTGAAAAGGAAAAAATAATCATCGTTGGCCAACAATATGTTTCCAATGGCGAAAAAGTAAGTTTCTAAAATTAATAAATAATGAATTTAGTTAATTTAGCTAGCCAGTACTATAGAACAACAATATCTGTTTTTTTATTCATCATTATAAGTGGATCTTTAGTATTTAATAATATTCCTAAAGAGTCCGCACCAGATGTTAATCTTCCATATATATATGTTTCCTTAGGTTTAACAGGGATTTCGCCTGAGGACTCAGAAAAACTATTAATTAAGCCTGTGGAAGATGAAGTTTCAAACATTGAGGGTAAAAAAGAAATGACAAGTACCTCATATCAAAATGGGGGTAATATTCTTTTAGAATTTGATGCAGGTTTTGACCCTGACCAAGCCCTACTTGATACTAGAGAACAGGTCGATAGAGCAAAATCTAATTTACCTGATGATTCTGATGAGCCTAAAGTTAGTGAAGTTAACATTAGTCTTTTCCCCATACTGGTTGTTAGCGTCAGTGGTGATATCTCAGAATTTTTACTAAAAAAAGTTTCCAATGATCTCAAGGATAAGATTCAATCCCTCCCAAATGTTTTAGAAGTTCAAGTGGGCGGAGAAAGGGATGAGCAGCTAGATATCATTGTTGATAAAAATAAAATCGAGTCTTATGGATTGAATCTTAATGAGATACTGAACTTTGTTCGCTCAAATAACCAAATTGTTTCAGCGGGAAGTTTGGATACTGGCGATGGGAGATTTGTCATTAAAATTCCAGGACTGTATGAAAATCTTAATGACATATTCAATACTCCGATTAAAGTAAATGATAAAAAAACAATTAAATTCAAAGATATTGCTACTTTGAAAAGAACCTTCAAGGATCCAGAAAAATTTGCAAGACTAAATAATAAATCTGCATTTACTTTGGAAGTCTCAAAGCGAATTGGAGCTAATATTGTTGAAACAGTTCAACAGGTAAAAGAGATCGTAGAAGCCGAAAAATCCTCATTGCCCTCTAAGATCAATATTACTTACTCAGGTGATGAATCAACAAAAATTAAAAAAATGTTAAGAGACCTTCAAAATAATGTGATTTTTTCAATCTTATTAGTAATGAGTGTAGTAATTTTATTCTTAGGAGTTCGATCAAGTTTACTTGTGGGCTTGGCAGTGCCGGGTTCATTTTTAGCTGCAATATTAATTCTTTTTACGCTTGGCTACACCGTTAACATGGTTGTTTTATTCGGATTGATATTATCTGTAGGCCTTTTAGTTGATGGTGCTGTTGTAGTTGTTGAGTACGCGCAAAGAAAAATACAAGAAGGTATGGGCATGGCAGAGTCCTATATTAAGGCAGCATCAAGGATGTCAATGCCTATCATTGCTTCTACTATGACTACAATTGCAGCTTTTTTACCACTTTTATTCTGGCCTGGTACAACCGGTGGCTTCATGAAATATATCCCAATAACTGTTATATCGGTTTTAGGGTCTAGCCTGGTCATGGCTTTGATAGTAGTTCCAATAATTGGAACTCAAACTTATAAAATTAGAAGTTTGTTTTTCTTTTTCATTATACCGCTTGCTATATTCAGTCTTGTAAATTTCATAGGATATAAATTTTTATCTAACTATGACCTTGGGAAATATTTAAATATCGGTGTAAAAATAGTTTTTAGTTTAGTAATCGCCTATGTGATATTTCGAATATTCAAACTTATTAAAAGCAAGGGTTTTTTTCAAAAGGTTATTATTCCTAAAATCAGTCTTTCCGAGGATGAAGATTTAACAGATATTAATGAAGCTGGTTTTTTTACTAAAATTTATTTATCTATCTTAAAAGTATGTATTAATAATCCACTAAAGATATCTATTTTATCAATCGCCTTACTTATAGGTATTTATGGATCATATGCTAAATTTGGTAAGGGCGTAATTTTCTTCCCTTCTGTTGAGGCAGAAAATACAAAAGTAGTCATATATGCAACCGGTAATCTCTCAGTTTTAGAAAAAGATCAATTAGTTGCCAAAGTTGAAAACGAAATCTTAAAATTACAAATTAAAAATAATGAATTTGAGTCAATTTATACAACTTCAGGCAACGTATCTAACAGAAGAGAAAGTTCTAATGATATCATCGGCTTTATAACAATTGAATTTAATGATTGGGATAAAAGAAGAAAAGCTGATGTACTGATTTCAGAAATTCGTGAAGTTACAGGCAGCATTCCAGGTATAAAAGTTGAAACAAGAACTCAGCGAGCTGGACCACCCAGAGGCAAGCCTATCGAGATTGATTTAACTTCAGTTGATCACAATCTTACAATTCAGGAAATAAAAAAGATTGAAAACTTTATGATGAGCATCAGTGGCTTAAAAGATGTTGAGTCTTCTTTACCCTCACCCAGTATTGAATATCAACTTTATGTAGATAGGGAGGAAGCAGCAAAATATGGTGCAAGTATTGCTATTATTGGCAATACCATTAAGCTTCTAACTAGCGGTTTGAAACTAAGTGAATTTAGGCCTGATGATAGTGACGACTCAATTCCTATTTATCTAAGACTCCCTGAAAACCAAAGAACCATTGATGAATTAAATAATATAAAGATCCCTACTTCCAATGGCTATGTTCCTATATCAAATTTTACCAGTATTCAAACGGATCAAGAAACAGGAAATCTTGTTAGGATTAATCAAAATAGAATCGAGTCGATTAAATCAGATGTGAAAATGTTTTATCAAACAGATGCTTACGTTCGATTAATAAAACATTGGCTTGGTGTAGAGCAATTCGATATCCCTAATAGCTTTGGTTTAGAAATACCTGAATTTGGTTCAGCAGATATTGACCCAAGAGTATCAGTGCTATTTAAGGGGGAAGATGAAAGTCAGAACGAATCAAAAGCATTCTTACAAAAAGCTTTTTTGATCGCGATTTTCTTAATGGGTGTTATTTTACTTACACAATTTAATAGCTTTTCTAGCACTCTATTAATTCTGTTTGCAGTAGTCATGTCAACAGTTGGAGTAGTATTAGGGCTTTTAATAACTCAACAACCCTTTGGTATAGTAATGAGCGGCATAGGTGTCATTTCACTTGCTGGTATAGTTGTAAATAACAATATCGTTTTAATAGATACTTACGATAGATTAGTAAAAAAAACCAAAGATGCCAAAGAGGCAATTTTAATGACTGGGGCGCAGAGGTTAAGACCTGTTTTATTAACTACCACTACAACGATTTTAGGTTTAATGCCAATGGCACTGAAATTTAATTTTGATTTTATTAGTTTTGAGTATACTTATAATTCTCCTGACACACAGTGGTGGGTCGATTTATCAAGAGCTATTGTTTTTGGATTATTATTCTCTACTTTCCTCACACTTCTACTAACTCCTTCGGTTTTGATTTTAAAAAATAAATACTTAGGCGACTCTAAAGTATCTAAATAAATAAATTACTAAATTTACTAACGACATTACCAAATAAGCAACTGCAATAAGCAATGTGGTTTGCCAAAAGAAACTAATCATAAATATCAACATAATAGCAAATAGGAGCACAAGTAATTTAGAGTATAAAGAACTTAATTTTAAACTTTTAAGTGATGGGGTTGGTACCCTGCTGATCATCATAGCACCCGCATAAACTACTATTAAGGCGCTTAAATAAAGATAATCAACCCCCGGGATATATAAACCCATGAAACCCATATACATGGGTATCATCACAATCCCGGCTGCAGCGGGCGAGGGAACGCCATAGAAAGTAAGACTTTTTTCCTTCATGTTTTCAATATTAAACCTAGCCAATCTCAAGGCAGCACAAATTATATAGAATAAACTAATTACCCAGCCAATTCGCCCAAGTTGATGAGTAAAAGATAAGTTAATTAAAAGAGAAGGCGCAAGGCCAAAACTAATAAAATCCGACAATGAGTCTAACTCCGCCCCAAATTGTGAAGATTTTTTTAATTTTCTTGCCATCCATCCATCAAAAAAATCAAAAAATGCAGCTAACATTACCATGAGTACCGCAAACTTCCAATTTCCTTGAATTGAAAACTTGATAGACGAGATGCCTGCGATCAATGATAATAATGTAATTATATTAGGTATAAATCTAGTAAACGAATATTCTCTCATGACTGATTTATATTTTGTTAAAAATTCTAGATGATTTATTTTGAGATTTTGGTTCTTGGGCAATTATGGTTTCTCCACCTATACATTGCTGACCAACACTTACAAGTAATTTGAAATTATCAGGAAAATCTATATCAACTCTGCTGCCAAACTTAATAATTCCATATCTCTCACCTTGATTAACTTTTTCCTTCTCTTTTACATAACAAATAATTCTACGTGCTATTAATCCTGCTATTTGTGTTATATAAAATTTATTTTTACCAGAGTCTAATGTTAGCTTAAGTCTCTCGTTATCTTCACTGGCCTTATCGAGCGTTGCATTAATAAATTTACCTTCAATATATTCAATTTTAGATACCTCACCTGAAATTGGAAGTCTTTGGATATGAACATTAAAGACGCTTAAAAAGATAGAAACACTTGTGTAAGTTTTCTTACCATCTTTGTATTCTTTAATATTGGTGATTATACCATCTGCAGGACTAACAAGGATATCTTCCCCAATAGGCACTACCCTTTCAGGGTCTCTAAAAAAATAAAATGTAAAAAGCAATAAAAATAGCAATAGGATAAAAAGAGGGGTGTAAATAAAATAAAAAAATACCACTAGCAAAAATAAAATTATCAATATTGCTGAAATTTCTTTATGAAATCGAAAATACATAATGTGTGAAATTAATATCTGAATTGCATAATTTGATCAATAAAATTGATTTTTTTTTGCCTATTTTTTGCTATATCTATCACTTCCATAGAAAAACATGACAAAAATTAAAGTAAAAAATCCAGTCGTAGAACTCGACGGTGATGAAATGACCCGTATTATATGGGATTTTATCAAACAAAAACTAATTCTCCCCTACCTTGATATTGATCTTAAGTATTATGATTTATCGGTTCAAAAAAGAGATGAAACAAATGATGAAATCACTGTTGAAGCAGCAAATGCCATCAAAAAATTCGGTGTCGGGGTTAAATGTGCAACTATCACACCTGATAATAACCGTATGAGTGAATTTAACTTAAAACAGATGTGGAGATCTCCTAATGGTACAATAAGAAATATTCTTGATGGAACAGTTTTCAGACAACCTATTATTTGTAAGAACATTCCTAGAATTGTTAGAACTTGGAATGATCCGATTGTAGTTGGGCGACATGCTTTTGGCGATCAATATCGCGCAAGTGAGATGTTGATTGATAAACCTGGCAAATTATTTATGAAATATGTCAGCGAAGATGGTGAAATAAACGAACAAGAAGTTTTTAATTTTTCAAAATCAGGGGTAGCGTTATCGATGTACAACGTCGATGAATCAATACAAGGGTTTGCAAGAGCGTGTTTTAACTATGGTTTGAAGCTTGGATGGCCCGTATATTTGTCTACTAAAGATACAATTTTAAAAAAATATGATGGGCGATTTAAAGATATATTTCAAGAAATATTCGATAATGAGTTTAAGAAAGAATTCGATGCAAAAGGAATAGTTTATGAACATCGTTTGATTGATGATTTAGTAGCATCTGCTCTTAAATGGTCTGGAAAATTTATCTGGGCATGTAAAAACTATGATGGAGATGTTCAGTCTGACTCTGTTGCACAGGGTTTTGGATCCCTAGGGATGATGTCGAGTGTACTAATGACCCCTGATGGAAAAACAATTGAATCAGAAGCGGCTCATGGTACGGTTACACGACATTTCAGACAACATCAAAAAGGTGAAAAGACCTCCACTAATCCAATAGCCTCCATATTTGCTTGGACAAGAGGATTAAGTTTTAGAGGAGAATTTGATAGCAATCCGGAGTTAGTAAAGTTCGCTCAAACTCTTGAAAAAACTTGTATAGAAACTGTAGAAGCAGGACAAATGACTAAAGACTTAGCTGTACTGGTTAGCAATGACACTAAGTGGATGAATACAGAAGATTTTCTGAATTGCCTAGATAAAAACTTGCAATCAAATTTAAATTAGATTTTATCTTGTATAGCTGAAAAAGCCTCATTTATTGAGCTTTTTTTGGTTCCACCTGCCTGAGCAAAGTCTGCTCTCCCACCTCCACCTTTGGAACCAAGCGATTCAAAAGATGCTTTGATTAACTCCCTGGCGTCGTATGTCTCCTTTAAATCTGCCGTAACACCAACAATAATTGATACTTTATCTTCTGTTGTAGTTATACAAGCCAAAATAGAATTTGAGTTTTCATTTTTAAAGTTATCAAATATAGATCTTAGCTCCTTAGGAGGGAGTCCATCAACTACTTGAGTAATAAAGTTTACTCCCTTAACTACTTTTTTCTCAACAATGTTGCTGGTCTTTAAAATTGATTTATTTTTTAAACTATCAACCTGTGCTTCAAGTTTTTTAATATATATAGGCTTATTCTCTAAACTACTAATAGGCATCTCACCAAAAGTTTTAATTTCATCAATTAATTCGCTAATTTTTAGATCTAATTTCTTTTCATAATTTTCTTGCTCTTTTTGTTGATTGTTTAAATATTCATCAACTCTATTAGCTGTACAAGCTTCAATTCTTCGAACACCTGAAGAAACTGACTCTTCTGAAGTAATTAAAAACTTTTTTATTAAATTGGTATTAGAGACATGTGTTCCACCACAGAGCTCAATAGAGTAAGGTTTATTTTGGAATGAGCCTAAAGTAACAACCCTTACTTGGTCACCATATTTTTCTCCAAAAAGAGCCATTGCCCCTTGTTGTATTGCCTCTTCTTGAGATTTTGTTTCAATTAATGTCTCGTAAGAGTTAGATATTACCAAATTTACCTCTTTTTGAATTTTATCAATCTCATCTTGATTAATTGGTTTGTTATGACTGAAGTCAAATCTTAACTTATCAGCATTAACAAGTGAACCACGCTGTGCTACATGTTTGCCAAGATGATTTCTTAGTGCGGCATGGAGTAGGTGTGTAGCTGAGTGATTTTTCATTATCGATTGCCTGAATTCTTCATTAATACTTAGGGTAGATTTTTGGTTAATTTTAATTACTCCATTATCTACCTCCCCAAAATGAAGAAATAAACCTTGGGCAGTTTTTTTTGTATCATGGACTTTAAAAGTTCCTGTATCGGTTTTGACAAAACCTCTGTCTCCAATTTGACCACCAGATTCCGCGTAGAAGCAACTTTGGTTTGTTAAAACAATCACATTTATATCATTTGGCGAAACTTCACTCTTTTCCTTAAAATCACTTAAAATACAGGAGATTTCAGCCTCATTTGAGCTTTGTTCATAGCCTACAAAAACAGTTGGCTTAATTTTTTTTGCCAAATCAAACCATAATTTTTGAGTACCCTGATCGCCGCTTCCCTTCCATGAAGTTCTCGCCTCTTCTTTTTGAGCTTCCATTGCTTGATTAAATCCATCGGTATCTACTTTAATTTTTTTTAACTTTAAAAAATCTTGAGTAAGATCTAAAGGAAAGCCATAAGTGTCATAAAGTTTAAATGCAATTTTACCATCAAGGGTGCTATTAGAAATTTTTGGAATTTCTTGATTAAGAATTTCAATTCCATTTGAAAGAGTTTCTCTGAATCTCGTTTCCTCCATCAGCAAAGTGTCTTTAATGGTTTCAGAATTAGCAATTAATTCATTATAAGTATCTCCCATTAAGTTTTTTAATTCATTAAACAGTTCATAAAAAATTGGCTCTCTAGATCCTAGGGTATATGCATGTCTTATTCCCCTTCTAAGAATTCGTCTTAGAACATATCCCCTTCCTTCATTCGAAGGTAGAACACCGTCAGCAATTAAAAAAGCTGATGCTCTTAAATGATCTGCTATGACTCTGTAACTACCTTTGTTACTCTCATTAATTTCCTTTTTAATTTTATCAATTGTGGCATTAATAATTGTTGTAAATAAATCAGAGGAGTAGTTATCATTACTACCGTTTAATAATGCAGTTATTCTTTCAAGCCCCATACCTGTATCAACACAGGGTTTAGGTAAGTCTATTCTTTTTTGTGAGTCGATTTGTTCATACTGCATGAACACAAGATTCCAAATTTCAATAAAACGATCACCATCTTCGTCAGGTGATCCTGGAGGTCCACCAAAATATTTATCACCATGGTCATAAAAAATTTCGGAACAGGGGCCACAAGGTCCTGTTTCTCCCATTGACCAAAAGTTATCTGAGGTTGAAATTTTTATTATCTTTTCATCTGGTAAATTTGCTATTTTTTTCCAAAAATTCTCTGCATCCTTATCATCGTGATAGATTGTTACTAAAAGTTTATTGGGGTTAATTTGGAATTCTTTAGTGATTAAATTCCAAGCATAGTAAATGGCCTGTTCTTTAAAATAATCTCCAAATGAAAAATTTCCAAGCATCTCAAAAAAAGTATGATGACGAGTGGTAAAACCAACATTTTCCAAATCATTATGCTTTCCCCCTGCTCTAACGCACTTTTGAGAAGTTGTTGCTTTGTTATATTCGCGGCCTTCTAACCCGGTAAATACATTTTTAAACTGAACCATCCCAGAATTGGCAAACATAAGTGTTGGATCATTATCCGGGATTAAAGAGCTAGATTTTATATGTTTATGGCTATTTTCTTTAAAAAAGTCTATGAACGTTTTTCTAACTAGGTTCGAATTCATAACCTAGCAATATAGATTAATTTTGTTGAATTTTAATACTATTCTTCAGTTTTTTTTTCTTCAATCTCGTCAATAGGGGCAGGAGGATCAATCATAAGTTCTTCAACAGTATTTGAGTTAGATCTTATTTTGGCCTCTATTTCAGCTAACATATCAGGATTATCTTTTAAAAACTGTTTTGTGTTTTCTCTACCTTGGCCAATTTTTTCGTCCTTGTATGCGTACCAAGCCCCGGACTTATCTATGATGTCAGCTTGAACGCCCAGATCAATTATCTCACCAATTTTGGATATTCCCTCTCCATACATAATATCAAATTCAACTTGTTTAAAAGGAGGTGCCATTTTATTTTTAACAACTTTTACTCTTGTTTGATTACCGATAATGTTTTCTTTATCTTTAATTGCCCCAATTCTTCTAATATCTAATCTGACTGATGAATAAAACTTAAGGGCATTTCCACCGGTAGTAGTTTCAGGGCTTCCAAACATCACGCCTATTTTCATTCTTAATTGATTGATAAAAATCACCATCGTATTAGTCTTAGAAATAGAACTAGTAAGTTTTCTTAGAGCTTGGCTCATTAATCTTGCCTGTAGTCCAGGGAGTGAATCGCCCATCTCCCCTTCCAGTTCAGCTCTTGGAACAAGAGCAGCCACAGAATCAATTACCAATAAATCAATACCTTCAGATTTAACTAAAGTATCAGCAATTTCTAAAGCTTGTTCGCCCGTATCAGGTTGAGAAATTAAAAGTTCATCAATATTTACTCCAAGTTTTCTTGCATATCCAGGGTCAAGAGCATGTTCGGCATCGATGAATGCACATGTGCCTCCCATTTTTTGAGCCTCAGCAATAACATGTAGGGTTAAGGACGTTTTACCTGAACTTTCTGGGCCATATATCTCTATTACTCTACCTTTGGGCAGTCCACCTATACCAAGAGCTATATCCAGACCCAAAGAACCAGTTGAATAAACATCAACATTGATATTTTCACTTTTTTTTCCAAGCATCATAATGGAACCTTTTCCATATGATTTTTCAATATTAGAAATGACAGTCTTTAATTTGTTTAAATTATCTTTTTTATCCATGAGATTCTTCTATAAATAGTAAATAATTGTTTATACATAACAAGGATAATAATGGCCAAAGACAATAATTTTGTTGAATTTACACCAGGAACAATCGTGTTTTGTCCGAGTCATCTTAATTGGGGTTTAGGACAAATTCAGTCGTGTATTGGCAATAAAGTTACCATTAACTTTGAAGAGTGTGGTAAAAAAGTTATAGATTTAAATCATGTGGAATTAATAAAAAAAGAAAATGTTAATCGATAGTTATAAAAGAAAAATTAATTATTTAAGAGTCTCTGTAACGGATAGGTGTGATTTAAGGTGCAGCTATTGTATGGCTGAGGATGTTACTTTCTTACCAAGGCAAGAAGTACTGAGTATTGAAGAAATTATCAAATTGATTGATATATTCACTGAATTAGGTGTTAAAAAATACAGATTAACAGGAGGTGAACCGCTTGTTAGAAAGAATATCATAACAGTAATTGAGCATTTAAATTTTCTTAAAAATAAAAATAAAATAGAAGAACATACTCTTACCACTAATGGCACAAACTTAAATAAATTTTCACCCTTATTAAAGGAAAATGGGGTACAGAGAATAAATGTTTCATTAGATAGTTTAGATCCAGAAAAATATAAAGAAATAACAAAATGGGGAGATATAAAAAAAGTTCTAGAAGGAATTGAGACAGCAATAGATTTGGGAATTAAAGTAAAAATTAATACTGTTTTAACTCAAAATTTCAATGAAGATGAAATCTTTAATATTATTAATTGGTGTCAAAAAAAAGGATGTGATATCTCCTTGATTGAGGTTATGCCAATTGGCTCAATCGGTGAACAAAGATTTAATCAATATCTTGCAATGAAAGATTTTGAGGAAAAATTAACCACAAATTTAAAGCTCAAACCATCAAATTTTAAGACTAATGGTCCTTCAAGATATTTTTCAAATGAAAATATGAATATTAAAATTGGTATTATTTCAGCTATTTCTCATAATTTTTGCGATACTTGCAATAGAGTTCGTTTAACGTGTACTGGAAAGTTATTCATGTGTCTTGGTCAAAACGATTTTGTGGATTTAAAATACCCGCTCAGAAATCAATCAAAAAATGATATAATTAAACAAATCGAATATGCTATGTCCATAAAACCTAAGGCGCACAATTTTGAAATACAGAAAGATAACTACAATGGTTATTTGAACAGATATATGAATGAGACTGGTGGATAATATGAAGATTTGTTTTGTTGCGTTCCCTCTCGAAAAAAATTTAAAAGCAAAAGAAGAGTTAGAACAAAAATATGGATCTGTCGAACCTGATAAAGCCGATTACATAGTAGCATTAGGTGGGGATGGGTTTATTTTAAAAACCCTTCATGATTTTTTAAAAATTAAAAAACCCATATTTGGAATGAACTTTGGTTCAGTAGGTTTTTTAATGAATAATTATAAATTAGAAGGACTGGAGGAAAGACTTATCAATGCTCAATTAACCAACTTAAAGCCTTTAGTGATGAAGACTTTAACACCCACTGGTAAAGAGATTAAGGCAATAGCTATAAATGAAATTAGTATAAGAAGAGAAAAATACCAGGCAGCTAAATTGCAAATTATTGTAGACGGAGAAATCAGAATGGAAGAATTAGTTTGTGATGGAGTAATAGTATCTACATCCGCAGGTAGTACGGGATATAACTATTCTGCATCAGGGCCCATTATTCCCTTAGGAAGCAATGTCATAGCACTCACTGCCGTTAGCGCCTATCAACCTAGGCACTGGAAGGGTGGTCTTTTAAAAGATAATGCTAAAATAAAAATAACTAACACAAATCCATCAAAACGACCAATAGTGGCACATGCTGATCATATTGAATCAAAAGATGTAATTTCTGTAGAAATAGAAATGTCTAATGGTTTAGAAATACCTCTTCTATTTGATAGCGATCATAAGATTGAAGATCGAGTATACAGAGAAATGTTTAAATCAAATTAAACTAAGCTTTGAAACCGATACATTTTTTATTCTTTTTTTTGATTTTTTTTTCAAAAATATCTTTCATTAAAAGCAATGAGTGTGTAAGTACTAAAAACTTAAATATAGGATTTTTAAAAAATGAATATATCGACTATGAGCCTTATCTTTATTATGAACTGGGGAACTTTGCCTCAAACACAGGTACATCTTATAACTTAGAATTACTTGAGAATAACAATGATAATTTTGATATCATTTTTGGCGAGTATTACGATTTAAAGAAATTTCAAAATCGAAATTTAGCATTAAATGATGAAATTCTAAATTTTTATAAAAAAAACAATATTGAAACATTCGGGAATATCCTACCCTTAGACCTCGACACCTTTGTAATTTTAAGCAAAGACAACCAAGAAAGACTATCATTTGATGATCTCTCAAATTTTTTCAGTCCTATTCAATATTCACTAGGAATAAATCTCATACCTAAAGAGCAATTCATTAAATTAATCACTTATAATTTAAAAGGGGCACTAATTCAAAATAACGATATTAATTTAGAATACTTATTAAGTTTATACGCAAACACTTATGAAAATATTAACAAGAATATCATTGAATCAAATTTTTTAGAATTGGTTGAGTCCTATGATAGCTATGAAAACACATTTACAGTATTTAGCGATGGGGTTTTATTGAATAAAAACATGAATTACGAATATTTCCAGCTTTTTCCTCATAATAAATACTCTTGGAGTAATGAAGAAGGGTATTTTAAACAATCAACCACAGAAAGTGCAATTTCATTTTTTGGATTTAGTGCATACATAAATAATGAAGATGCTTTGGCTTTTATATGCCATTTAATTGATAAACATACTCGAACAAATACATTTAGAAATTTTAATTTACAGATTAGCCCGTTATCAGAGATAGAAATTGAGGATGTTTTAATTAATATCCCTCAAGGCTACAAAGATATACTCATAGATAAAAATAAAAATATTTTTGAAATTGATAACTATGGATTAGAAAACTATGAAAAATTTCTTGAAATTATATCTAATAAAACAGGCATAACAGAATTTATAAATACTAATAATTATTTAAATTAATTATTAAGTTGAAAAAAGAGGACAATCCTCTAAATTCACTTAAATATTTCAACATGGCCTCGTGCTGGAATGGTAGACAGTCTGGACTTAAAATCCAGTGGGATTTACTCCCGTGGCGGTTCGAGTCCGCCCGAGGCTACCACACAAAAAATAATCATAAAAATCGTTTCCAAAATAAAGTTAAAAAAATTAATGAGATTTTAGAGAAATTTAAAATCGAAATATGTAAGCGTAAAAAATTAAAATAGGCGGCGTCCTACTCTCCCAAGCCTTAAGACTAAGTACCATCGGCGCTGGAGGCCTTCACGACCGAGTTCGAAATGGGATCGGGTTTTTTCACTCCGCTATGACCGCCACAAACTTTTTATAACATGTAGTTAAAACTTTTCGCTGTGTATTAAAATTCAAGCATTGGATTATTAGTACTGGTTAGCTTCATGTGTTACCACACTTCCACACCCAGCCTATCAACGTGGTGGTCTTCCACGATCCTATAACGAAGCCTAGTTTTGAGGTTGGTTTCCCGCTTAGATGCTTTCAGCGGTTATCCATTCCGTACATAGCTACCCTACGATGCAGCTGGCGCTACAATAGGTACACCAGAGGTACGTCCACCCCGGTCCTCTCGTACTAAGGGCAGATCCTCTCAAGCTTCCACAACCATGGCAGATAGGGACCGAACTGTCTCACGACGTTCTAAACCCAGCTCGCGTACCGCTTTAATTGGCGAACAGCCAAACCCTTGGGACCTGCTTCAGCCCCAGGATGCGATGAGCCGACATCGAGGTGCCAAACCTCCCCGTCGATATGAACTCTTGGGGGAGATCAGCCTGTTATCCCCGGCGTACCTTTTATCCGTTGAGCGATGGCCCTTCCACGCGGGACCACCGGATCACTATGACCGACTTTCGTCTCTGCTCGACTTGTCAGTCTCGCAGTCAGGCAGGCTTATGCCATTGCACTCAACAGCCGATGTCCGACCGGCTTGAGCCTACCATCGCGCGCCTCCGTTACTCTTTGGGAGGCGACCGCCCCAGTCAAACTGCCCACCATGCATGGTCCCAACACCGGATAACGGTGTATGGTTAGGCATCAAGGAACAGAAGAGTGGTATTTCACTGGTGACTCCAGACTGGCTAGCGCCAATCCTTCAAAGTCTCCCACCTATGCTACACATCTATTCCCTAATACCAATACAAAGCTGCAGTAAAGGTGCACGGGGTCTTTCCGTCTAACCACGGTTACTCGGCATCTTAACCGAGAATTCAATTTCACTGAGTCGATGTTGGAGACAGTGGGGAAATCGTTACGCCATTCGTGCAGGTCGGAACTTACCCGACAAGGAATTTCGCTACCTTAGGACCGTTATAGTTACGGCCGCCGTTCACCGGGGCTTCAATTCAGGGCTTGCACCCCTCCTATTAACCTTCCGGCACCGGGCAGGCGTCACACCATATACG
>JAYPCO010000014.1:0-26411 GCA_038124765.1 Alphaproteobacteria bacterium
CTTTGACTTCCAATAAAATTTTTCCAATATGTTCTGATTTCTCCATCAACGCGTGCGCCGCGGTGACATCTTCCAGTTTAAACGTTTGGAAAATAGTCGGTTTATATTTACCCTGTGCAATCAAAGGCCATATCTCTCTTACGACTTGTTCGACAATTTTGCCTTTTTCCTCGGGTGATCTTGATCTAAGTGTAGATCCAGAAACTTTTAATTGTTTATTCATTATATATAGTAAGTTTGCTTCACCTTTAATTCCTCCCAGTGCAGCTATATATGTCAGCCTGCCAAACTTATTGAGGATTTTTAAATTCTTTTTTAAATAATCACCGCCCACCATATCTAAAATGATGTCCACTTTTATTTTCTTTTCTTCAAAGTACTTTTCAAAATCCACTTCTTTGTAATTGATCGCATCTGTAGCGCCTAAATCTATACAACGCTGGCACTTATCAGCACTTCCTGCTGTTACATAGATATTAGATGTATAGTTTTTGAGAATAGAAATCGCAGTAGTGCCTATACCACTACTTCCTCCATGGATAAGAACCGTTTCATTTTTTTGAAAATTTGAAATATTAAAAATATTTTCATACACAGTTAAGATAGTTTCGGGAAGAGCGCCTGCCTCAGCTAAACTTACTCCGGCGGGTATGGGCATCACCTGTCTTTCATCGACATTAACAAATTCTGCGTAACCGCCACCACCTAGAATGGCACAGACTTTATCTCCAACTTTAAAACTCTTAGTACTAGAGCCAATTTTACAAACAATACCAGCGCACTCGAGACCAATTATATCACTTTCACCCGGAGGGGCAGGGTAATGGCCTTTTTTTTGAAGAATATCCGCTCTATTAACACTCGTAGAGGCAATTTCAATTTGTATTTGATACGAACTGGGATCTTCAATGTCTCGTTGATCGAGAAACAATTTTTCATCGTTAAAATTTATGAATTTCAATGTCTAACCTTGTATATTGTATACATTATACCAACTGACAAGACAATAAGATTAGATTTAGCTTTGAAAAATAAGAGAAATTTTTAATTATCAATTAAAAAAAATAATTTTTTTTATAATTTCTCTTTTGAAAAAAATATAAATAGGTTAAGCTAGTATTATATTCAAACTATAGGAGGAATATTACTATGACTTTAATTAAAAAAATCGCGTTAGTCATTGTTTCTCTATCCTTAGTAGCTGTTAGCTCCATTTCTTCGGCAAAGCCTTTTGAGCCAAAGAAGCCTATTGAGCTTATTATTCCAGCTGGTCAAGGTGGAGGAGCTGACGAAATCGCAAGATTAGTTCAAGGTGTTATCGAAAAGAATGATTATGCATCTAAGCCTGTGATTCCAATCAACAAAGCTGGTGGTTCAGGTGGTGAGGCGATGACATATGTTAAGAAAAAAGCTGGTGATGAGCACACACTTATCATTACACTTAACAACGTTCTTACAACACCAGTTAACCAGCCAGAATTAGGTATTGATTTCTTCAATGATTTCACTCCATTGGCTAGACTTATCACTGACACATTCTTAGTATGGATTGCTACAGAAGGTAAAAACACTGCAGGTGTAAATACTTTTGATGATTTCTTAGCATTAGCAAAACAAGGTAACCTTGTAGCTGGTGGTACAGGTAGTATGTCAGAAGACGAATTACTTATCGGTATGATGAGAGGTATGTTCGGCTTTGATGTGAAGTATGTTCCATACAGCGGTGGCGGTGCAGTTGCTAAAGGTCTTGTAGGCGGTGAGTCTGACTTTACTGTTAACAACCCTTCAGAGCAAATGGGCTTCTATCAATCAGGTGACTCTAAGGCACTTGTGATGATGACTCCTGAGAGAAACTCAGCATTCCCTGATGTTCCTTCATCTTATGAATTAGGATATCCAGAGCTTGAGTACTACATGATGAGAGCTTTCATGGCTCCTGCTGGTATTGATGCTGAAGTTGAAAAGTACTACACAGGACTTTTACACACAACTTACTGGGATGATGAATTCCAAACTTTCAACATCGATGATGGTAAGTTAATGAGTTGGTTAGAAGGTTATGGTCTTAAAGATTTCTTAGCAGTAGAATATGCTAAGCACGGTGAGATCATCAAAAACTTCAACTAAGATATAAATTAATAGGAGCGACGTATGAGTATTACTAATAAGATCACAGTTAAAAGAGCCGAGATAGTGGTTGCTGTTATATTAGCACTATGCTCAGTCGCTCTTATGTATAAGAGTGCACAAAACAGAATTACATGGAACACTGAGGATAATATGGGAGCAGGGTTTTTACCTTTCTATTTATCCATGGGTATGTTCATCTGTACTGTTTTAACAATTATTAAGTTTTTTTTAAAAAAGTCACCGCAGTCTCAAAATAACGAACCATTTATTGACGCTGAAGCTTTTAAGTTTGTAGCTGTTACTACAGTTTCACTAATAGTTTTAGTTTTTGCAATTTCATTCCTTGGAATTTATTTTTCCTTGGTTTTCTTTTTGGCTTTTTATTTAAGATATTTTAGTGACAAGAGTAAAGTATTTATTTCAATATTTGCGATCTTAACTCCAATATTGACATTTTTATTTTTTGAATGGATACTGAAAATTCCTTTACCACAAGGTATTTCAGAACCATTGTTTTATCCAGTTTATGACTTTATGTATTCTTAATTTATAGGGGGAGAGAGATAACATTATGGAGATGGATGTAGTTCACTTACTTTTAGACGGAATATTCACTGCTTTTCAACCTTTAAATTTAGGTTTGTTAATTTTTGGATGTCTTGTTGGTTTATTTGTTGGCGCAATGCCAGGTTTAGGATCCGTTAATGGTGTGGCAATTCTTATTCCCATAACATTTATTGTTCCGCCGACTGCTGCAATTATATTTTTAGCAGCTGTTTATTATGGAGCAATGTATGGAGGGGCAATCAGTTCTATTATGCTAGGTATTCCTGGGGCCTCAACTGCTGTTGCAACAGTTTTCGATGGTAGACCCCTTGCTGTAAAAGGTGAAGCGATGACTGCTTTAACAGGTGCTGCTGTAGCATCTTTTGTTGGCGGCACTGTTTCAGTTGTTTTATTTACTCTCTTTGCACCACCGCTCGCAGAGGTTGCTTTACGATTTAACGCTCCTGAAACTTTTGCATTGATGGTTATGGCATTTGCAACTTTTGTTGGCTTAGGCGGAGATGATATTCCTAAAACCATATTTTCAATTTTAATTGGTTTAGTTCTTTCCACTATTGGATTAGATCTAATCACTGGCAAGCCTCGATTGATATTCTTTAATATTCCAGGTTTTCTTCATGGGATTAACTTCTTAGTATTAGCTATTGGTATATATGGTATTGGTGAAATGCTTTGGACTTTGGAAGAAACTAAAGGAAGAGTTCAAATGTCAAAACTAACAGTAAATATGAACGAGGTTATCAGGGCTTTCAAAGCTCTGAAAACAACCCTTGCTGGTATGAGCATCGGATCTTTTCTTGGTTTCTTTGTTGGAATACTTCCTGCCGCTGGAGCAACGCCCGCTTCATTAATGTCATACGGGATTACAAAACAAATTTCACCAAACTCAAAAGACTTTGGCAGTGGAGTATTGGCTGGAGTTGTTGCGCCTGAAGCTGCTAACAATTCTGCTAGTACTGGAAGTATGTTGCCAATGATTACTTTGGGTATCCCAGGATCACCTACCACAGCTATTCTTCTTGGAGGGATGATTTTATGGGGTTTGACTCCAGGACCTTTGCTTTTTACACAAGAGCCTGAGTTTGTATGGGGACTTATTGGTAGCTTATATATCGCAAATTTCTTTACCTTGCTTTTGAATATAGCACTTATACCTGCTTTTTTATTAGTTTTAAGAATTCCATTTGCTATTTTAGCTCCTGTAATATTTGTACTTTGTGTAACTGGTGGATATGCGCCTACTCAAAGTATTCATGACGTTTGGTTAATGCTACTTTTTGGTTTTGTGGGATATGTTTTGAGAAAATTAGACTACCCCGTAGCCCCCGCTGTTTTATCTATTGTTTTAGGACCACTTGCTGAAAATGCCCTAAGACAATCACTAATTTTATCAGATGGAAGTATGGGAATATTCTTTAGTTTTTCCGATAAACCAATTGCAGCAGTGATTATGTACATTGCAATTGTATTAATCTTAATGCCAGCTTTCGGTCCGCTATACAGAAAGTTTGTAAAAAAATCCTAATCAAAATTTGAGCGGGGTCTTAAATCTATGATTTTAAAGATTGGCCCCGTTAATCTTAAGAGTAAAGTTTATGAAACACTTAAGAAATATATTTTATCTCTAAACATTTATCTTAAGGAAAATGATTTTCATTTAGATGAAAGACAACTTTCTGAAAAACTAGGCGTAAGCAGAACGCCAATCCGTGAAGCTATAGCTAGACTAGAGCAAGAGGGAATTGTTAAAACCGTACCAAGAAGAGGTGTTTTTGTTCACCGTAAAACGAAGAAAGAATTAATCGATATTGTAACTGTCTGGGCAGGGTTAGAGGGTTATGCTGCACACTTAGTTATTCAAAACTCTTCGAAAGAAGAAATAAATGATCTTAGCAAATACTGTCATTATACAAAAAGTAATGTCTTATCTGATTTAGAAAACTATTCTGCTGATAATATTAAATTTCATCAACAAATAATGAAATTAACAAAAGTAAAACTGATGGGTGAAATTTTAGAATCCCAACTCATACACCTTCAATTTTTAAGAAAAAAATTCATTTTTTTCTCTGAAAGAGCGGTCCAATCAATTGATGAACATACTGAAATTATAGCCGCACTATCTTCTGGTAAAGCATCTAAGGCAGAAAAACTCCTTAAAAATCACGCTTTAACCCTTGTGGATAGAATACACGAGAACATCAAAAACTAACCCGAAAATCTTTGCATCGTATTTTATTCTGGTATACATTATACCACCACGGAGAGGTAAATTATGACTACAGGATCAAATGAACAAATGATTACTGGCGGTGAGCTAGTAGCAAAAGCCCTCAAAGCAGAGGGTATTGAAGTTATTTATACACTATGTGGCGGCCATATTATTGATATTTACAACGGCTGCTTAAATGAAGGAATTAAAATTATAGACGTGCGCCATGAAGAAGTAGCATCACATGCTGCAGATGGTTATGCACGTATGACAGGTAAACCTGGGTGTGCAGTTGTTACTGCAGGACCAGGAACAACACATGCCATTACAGGTGTTGCAAATGCATTTAGAGCTGAAATCCCAATGCTTTTAATTGGTGGTCAGAGTTCATTAACACAACATAAAATGGGTTCTTTACAAGACTTACCACACGTTGACATGATGCAACCAATAACAAAATTCGCCGCAACAGTAATGTCAACGGAGCGTTGTGCTGATATGGTTTCAATGGCTTTTAGAGAAACAAGAAATGGTTCTTATGGCCCATCTTTCCTAGAAATTCCTAGAGATATTTTAGACTCATCAATTCCATTAAGTAAAGCTGTGATCCCAGCTGCAGGAAAATACAGTGCCTCTTCTAAAACTCTCGCTGATCCAGTGGATGTTCAAAAAGCTGCTGACATTATTTCTAAGTCTGAAAGACCTTGTGTTCTATTAGGTCAACAGGTTTGGACATGCCAGTCAACAAATGAAGCAGTTGAGTTTGTAAGAAATCTTAATATCCCTGCTTATTTAAATGGAGCCGCTCGTGGCTCACTTGCACCAGAAGATCCTCATCATTTTCATAGAACGAGAAGAAATGCATTCACTAAGTCAGACTGCATTATAATTGTTGGTACTCCATTTGACTTCAGAATGGGTTATGGAAAAAGATTAAACCCAAATGCAACTGTTATCCAAATCGATATGGACTACAGAACAGTTGGAAAAAATAGAGATATTTCTCTAGGTTTAGTAGGGCATATTGGAACTACTTTAAAGGCAATTTCTGAAGCTGGTACTAAAAAAGATAGATCAGATTGGTTTAACGAATTAAGAGCGGGCGAAGAGTCAGCTCTGGAAAAGCTTATGCCAACCTTTACTACTGACAAATCTCCAATTAGCCCTTACAGAGTTGCATGGGAGTTAAATCAGTTTTTAAATGATGATACAATTTACATTGGTGATGGTGGTGACGTTGTTACTATCAGTGCACAGGCTGTTCAACCTAGACAACCAGGTGCTTGGATGGACCCAGGCCCACTAGGAACTCTTGGTGTGGGTGTACCTTATGCTTTAGCTGCAAAAATTGCTGCTCCTGAGAGAGAAGTTCTTCTTTATTGTGGTGATGGTGCATTTTCAATGACAGGTATGGATTTTGAAGCCTTTGTTAGACACAAAGCTCCTGTTTTAACTGTGATTGGTAATAACTCAGCTCAAAACCAAATTCGTTTTGGTCAGATTATGAAATATGGTGAAGAAAAAGGTAATATCGGAAACATCCTTGGTGATGTGAACTTTGATGAGTTTGCAAAAGTAATGGGTGGTCACGGTGAGAGTGTTCGTGAAGCAAAAGACATTCAACCTGCACTTCAAAGAGCAAGAGAAGCTGTCAAAGCTGGAACTCCTGCATTGGTTAATATTTGGGTAGACAAAGAAGAGTTTGCACCAGGTACTAAAAACCAAACTATGTATAAATAATCTAGGAAAGGTTTAAATATATGGAAGCTCTTAAAGGAATAAAAGTATTGGACATGACGCATGTTCAATCAGGACCGACATGTACTCAACTTTTAGCTTGGTTTGGCGCTGATGTTGTTAAAGTAGAAAGACCAGGAGTAGGTGATGCTACTCGCGGTCAGTTAAGGGATATCCCTGACGCTGATAGTCTTTACTTCACAATGTTAAATTCAAATAAAAGAAGTATTACTCTTAATCCTAAAAATCCTGAAGGGGCTAAAATATTTACTAAATTAATCCAAGAATGTGATGTCATGGTTGAAAACTTTGCTCCTGGCGCATTAGATCGTATGGGTTTCTCTTGGGAAAAAATCCAAGAAATTAATCCTCGAATGATTTATGCATCAGTCAAAGGATTTGGACCAGGTAAATATCAAGAATGTAAAGTATATGAGAACGTCGCCCAGTGTGCTGGTGGTTCAGCATCCACTACTGGTATGCTTGGCGATATTCCAATGGTAACTGGTGCTCAAATTGGCGATAGTGGAACTGGTCTTCATTTAGCTTTGGGTATTGTGACGGCACTATTTCATAGAGAAAAATCCGGCAAAGGACAAAGAGTATCTGCAGCAATGCAAGATGGTGTTTTAAACCTTTGCAGAGTTAAACTAAGAGATCAGCAAAGACTTTCTCACGGTCCTTTAAAGGAGTACTCACAGTTTGGTGAAAACATTCCTTTTGGGGATTCAACACCAAGAGCTGGAAACGACTCAGGTGGTGGCCAACCTGGAAAAATTCTTAAATGTAAAGGATGGGAGACTGATCCTAACGCTTATACTTATTTTATTACTCAAGCAGCAGTTTGGGAAAAAGTATGTGATGTTATTGGTAAGCCAGAGTGGAAGGAAGATGAAAATTATGCAACTCCCAATGCGAGACTTCCAAGATTAAATGAAATCTTCAGTACCATTGAGCAGTGGACTATGACAAAGACAAAATTTGAAGTTATGGATATCTGTAACCCTTTAGATATCCCAGTTGGTCCTATTTTATCACTAAAAGAAATTGCTGAAGATGAGGGATTAAGAGAAACAGGAACTGTTGTTGAAGTGGATCATCCAGTAAGAGGGAAGTATTTAACAGTGGGTAATCCAATTAAGTTATCTGACTCTCCTGCAGTAGTTAAAAGATCACCTTTATTAGGAGAGCATACTGACGAAATTCTAAAAGAGTTTTGTAAATATAGTGAAGATGAAATTAAAGCGGTCAGAGAAGCTGGCGCTGTTTAAAAAATAATTAATTTAAGGAGTTAACATGAAAATAATTTTAATGGGACAACAAGCTTTTGGAAAAAGCACACTAGAAAAATTCCATACGGGTACTGATCATGAAGTTGTAGCTGTATACTGCGCACCTGATAAAGAGGGAAAGCCAGTTGATCCAGTTAAAGAGTATGCTCAAAGCGTAGGATTACCTGTATACCAACCTTCAAACTTCAAGGATAAAGAAGTTTTAGATCAAATGAGATCTCATGATGCAGATTTATGTGTGATGGCTTATGTTATTATTTTCGTTCCAGAAGAGGCAAGAGATATTCCAAAGCATGGATCTATTTGTTTTCACCCTTCTTTACTTCCCTTACACAGAGGGCCAAGTTCTATCAACTGGCCGATTATTTGGGGATCAACTAAAACTGGTCTTACAATTTTCTACCCTAATGATGGATTAGACGAAGGAGAAGTTTTACTTCAAAAAGAAGTTGAAATTGGAGCAGATGAAACCCTAGGTGATGTTTATTTTAATAAAATCTTCCCTCTTGGTGTGGATGCATGTATTGAAGCTGCTGATCTTATTGCAGCTGGAAACGCACCTCGAGTTGCTCAAGATGAGTCTAAAGCAACTTACGAGTCATGGTGTAAAAAAGCAGATGCCAAAATTGATTGGAAAAAGCCAGGAAAAGAAGTTTATAACCTTATTAGAGGCTGCAACCCACAACCAGGCGCATGGGCAGAGTTTTTAGGTGACGAATTTGTATTTTTAGATACAAAATTTGTTGAGGAACAAAGTGCAGAACATTTTCCTGGACAGATAATCTCAATTAACGCTGAGAACGTAAGAATAGCTGTAAAGGGAGGATTTATTGAAGTTTCTCGCTTTAAAACAAAAGATCAAGGTAAAACTTGGGTAAAAGATATGAATACGGCAGTTATTACAGAGGGGGACTTATTTAGTTAAAATATTATGGCAGCAGAATTATCAGTTGATTTAACAACTACTACAGTTGGGATACTTAGTTTAGCAACGTTTGTGATTGCATATGGATTTGTGATGGCCGAGGAGGTTACACATCTTCGAAAATCAAAACCGGTAATTTTATCTGCTGGAATTATATGGGCACTTATTGCCTCCGTTTATATTGGTGATAAAGAAATGGCCCATGCTGTTGAACAAGCACTTCGCCATGGGATATTAGAATACGCCGAGTTATTTTTATTTCTCTTAGTTGCAATGACTTATATTAATGCTCTTGATAATAGAGATGTTTTTAATGCCCTTCGTTCTTATTTGACAAGTAAAGGTTTTAGTTACAAACAGTTATTTTGGATAACTGGTGTAATAGCATTCTTTTTATCACCGATTGCAGATAATTTAACAACTGCACTAGTACTATGTGCCGTTTTATTGGCGGTTGGCAAAGATAATAAGAAATTTATTTTAATTGGATGTATTAATATTGTTAGCGCAGCTAATGCGGGTGGTGCTTTTTCACCTTTTGGTGACATCACTACTTTGATGGTTTGGCAGAAAGGCCACTTAACTTTCTTCGAATTTTTTGCAATCTTTATTCCATCAGTTGTTAACTATATTATACCCGCTGTGATTATGAGTTTTGCTGTTCCGAATGAAAAACCTAAATCATCTGGTGAGATAGTAACAATGAAAAGAGGAGCTAAACGTGTAATGTTTTTATTCTTATGTACAATTGTTACTGCTGTTAGCTTCCATAACTTTTTAACCCTACCTCCGATGATGGGTATGATGCTCGGATTTGGTTATCTTTCATTATTGGGTTTCTATTTAAAGAAATCTCATGGCAATCACAAAAATGATGGTGACTTGAAATTTGATATTTTGAGAAAAGTTTCTAAGGCAGAATGGGATACATTGTTATTCTTCTTCGGCGTTATTCTAAGTGTGGGTGGCCTAGGTTTTATCGGCTATTTAACTCAAATTAATATTTTTATGTACGGTGAACTTGGCGCTACTTGGGCTAACGTTATGGTTGGTATTTTATCTGCTATCGTTGATAACATCCCTGTGATGTTTGCAGTACTTACCATGAACCCTCCAATGGGTCCTGAGCAATGGGAGTTAATTACATTAACTGCTGGTGTAGGCGGAAGTATGCTATCAATTGGTTCTGCTGCCGGTGTTGCTTTAATGGGGCAAGCAAGAGGAATGTATACATTCTTTGGTCACTTGAAGTGGACACCAGTACTCGCACTAGGTTATGCAGCAAGTATTTATGCTCAAATTTTAATTAATTTTTAATCTTAGAGTATTCAAGCTTAATTGCTTCTTGAATAAAGATTTGCCAGATACGTACGACTATTTCTGAGTCAATCTTTTCTTTTTTAGCTTTAGCTTTAACCGTATTTAGAATATGCGTGATACGCTCATGATCAATAATTTGATCTTGACCTTTTTTTAGCTTTGCAACTTTATGTATTTCATTAAAACGCTTACCTATTAACTTAATAATCTGACTATCAATATTATCAATATTTTTTCTTACATCTTTTAATTGATCTAAGTTATCTTTTTTCTTCATAATGATATAATTAATACATTAGAAAAAAAAAATGGAAATAAAAAACTCTCAACATAAAGTTGCCATATTCTGTGGGTCTATGTTTGGTTCTAAGAAAGAATATAAAGATCTTGCTATCAAAGTTACAGATTATTTAACTAAAAAAAATTATGACATTGTTTATGGAGGAGGGGAAAATGGCCTTATGGGAGTTGTCGCAAATACAGCTTTAAAAAATAAGGCCCACGTCACTGGAATAATTCCTCAATTTCTTGAACATCGAGAAACAATTCATCGCAAAATAGATAATTTAATTATAACTAAAACCATGGAACAAAGAAAAAAACATTTTCTCTCAATATCAGATAGTTTCATCGCAATACCAGGCGGAGGCGGTACGATAGAGGAAATTAGTCTTGTAATCAGCGCACTGCAGTTAGGTATTATTAAAAATAAGAAATTTGTAATCTTTAATTATAAAAATTATTGGACTGATATTATCAATCAATATCAAAAAGTGGTGAATAGTGGATTTGCCTACAAAAATTTCTCATCATTATTCATTGTATGTAATACTCTCAAAGACTTAAAAGCTGTCTATTAATCTTTATAAAGTTTTAAGCCAATTACTCAGCTCTGTTTTTCTTAAAGTGTTCGAGTGTATAGATTGACTATAGCTATTTTTATTGGGTTTCTTAAAATCTTTAATTATTTGTTCAATTTGATTTTTAGTAAAACACCCTTCACCTAAAAGTATTTTTTTTCGGGCGTTTAATATTTGACCAGTATACTTGAAATTAAATTCAGGGTGGTATTGCGTTCCCCAAAAATATTTGGTGACTAATGACTGAATAGAATAATAGTTGTCTGATAATACTACTGAACCTTTTGGTAAAGTTGTTACATGATCTACATGAGAGGCAAAGGCATCAAAAATAGTTGGTTTGCCTTTATACATTTTATGACCTTGGCCTTTATGATTGATGGCAATGTTATAGGCAATTCCAATTTCTCTACCTTTTATATTTTTACTAACTGCCCCGCCGTTAGCGACTGAATATAATTGCATTCCCCAGCAACTTCCGAACATTTTGACTTTTAAAGCAGAGAGTTTTTTCATCAAGGTAATTTGATTTTTTATTTCTTTTGTATTGTCATACATGTTCAAACTTGAACCAGTCCAGACGATACCTTTGAATGATTTAAAAAAGCTATCATCGTATGTTTTGTTCAAATCCATTGAAGGGTAAATAAATGTTGTTTTTAAGCTAGGTTTAATTTCTGTTAATTGATCTCTGTAAAATTCACATATTGGTTGTAGTTTATGTTTGGCAAGTTTAGACCATCCATTTTTATCGTATCCATTAATTATTAGTAAATGCATGCATATTTAATATATTGAGTTCATGCAATTGTCAGCATTTATCTATAAGTCGCTGTCAGTGTTATTTTTTGTTTTAATGAGTGTTTGTATTAAGGCAACAGGCGATCACATTCCATTATTCCAAGTTGTTTTTTTTCGTAATTTCTTTGCCTTGCTCCCTTTGTTCCTTGTAATTTATTTTTATAAATTAGAAATTAAAAGTATCAATAATGTGAAGATGCACATTGCTCGTGCTATCTTAGGAATTTCAGCAATGAGTTTATTTTTTATCTCATTAAGATATGTGCATTTGGTTGAGATGCAAACAGTCAGTTTTTCATCTGTTTTTTTTATATCGATTTTATCCGTTATTTTCCTTGGTGAAAAAATTGGCTACCGAAGAATTATTGCTATTGTATTTGGTTTTTTAGGCGTAGTGATTATTTTAGAACCAAATCAAAATATTTTTTCGAACTATTCTATTTTACCATTAATCGCCAGTTTATTTTTATCTTTTGCTGTCATTGCGTTAAAAAAAATACTTAAAACTAATAATAATATTTTATCTGTTTGGGTCTTTACGATGATGTGCACATTGATTAGTTTATGTTTTTATAATCAGAGTTGGATTTGGCCAAATAATTTGGATTTATTATTCATGATTTCTTCTGGTGTATTGGGTTTTATTGCTCAAATTTGTTTAACTAAATCTTTTCAGTTGGCAGATGCTTCCTTATTGGCTCCTTTAGATTTTTCATCAGTTATATGGTCTTTCTTTTTGGGCTATTTATTTTTTAATGAAATCCTAACATCCAATATTTTAATCGGTGGCACTATTGTTTTATTGAGTGTGGGTTATATTTTCTATCGAGAAAGAGTCTTGAAAAAGAGAATTGTTTTAGGCGTAAATAAGCAATTTTAAGTTAGAAATTTAGAAATTATTCTTTCCAAAAAGATACCGGCAAAAATTACCAACCCTCCACCTAGATAAACCTGCCAGAAACTAGTAAATAGTTTACTTTTCATATATTTCCATTTTATCACTGCAATCAATGCCAGTTCAAAGACTGTTATTATGATTGCTAAATCTTTAGCTACGTTAATATCCTCAATCAAAAAGGGTACTGTATGGAGCATTCCTCCAACAAATGTAGCCACACCAGTGATTATACCTCTCATTACAGGCGAACCCCGGCCTGTCAATTTACCATCATCACTAATTGCTTCTGCTTGGCCCATGCTTATACCAGCACCTACAGAGACTAAAGTTCCCGCCATAAAAGCTGTTTTGGCATCTCCCGACACTGCAAAACCAAAAACAGGTGCTAGTGTTGAAATTGATCCATCCATAAAACCTAATAGGGAGGGTTGAACAACCTTTAATAAAAATTGCTCCTCTTTGTTTCGTTCAGGTAATTTTGACATTGCTATTATTTTATTATCTATATTTTTACCTTATTTAATAGATCCAATTAGACATGATATTAATTTTTTGATATTAAAAATTGATGGAATATTTACATACAATGGTACGCGTAACTAACGTAGAAGAGTCATTAGACTTTTACTGCAATAAATTAGGTCTAGTGGAGTTTTCTCGAATGGATAATGAAAAAGGAAGATTTACATTAATATTTTTATGCGCATCGAATGATTTGGATTTAGCTAAGCAAGGTAAAAAGCCACTACTAGAATTAACTTATAATTGGGATCCGGAAGAATATACGGGTGGTCGTAATTTTGGCCATCTAGCTTTTAGGGTAGATAACATTTATGATTTATGCCAACGCTTAATGGATAATGGAGTTGTTATAAATAGGCCGCCAAGAGACGGTCATATGGCTTTTATAAAATCTCCTGACGGTATCTCAATAGAACTTTTACAAAAAGGTAATGATCTAGAACCCCAAGAACCATGGCTATCGATGCAAAATACTGGGACTTGGTAGTTAAATTATATTTCTGATAGTTTTTTTTGTAAGTCTTCTTTGGTTAGAGAGCCATTATGCTGCGCTAAGACATCTAATGCTTTTCTGAGGATATCTTCATCGCCTGGTTCCTCTAAATCTGATAATACAATCTCTTTAAGTAGGTTAGAGTTATCAGATTGACCTATATGATCTAAAACAAATTGTGCAAATACTTTGTTTCTAGAATTTCGTTGATCAAACTCAGATTGTTCTTTGTGACTTTGTTCAGCTTCAAAAGCTCTTTCTCTATCTTTAAATTTATCCATAGTAAGATTATTTCATAGTTGGCATGTTGAGTGAAGCCCCTGCGACATCATCTGGCCATCTGGAAGTGATAGTCTTTCTTTTGGTATAAAAGTTAATTCCTTCTTGGCCATGCATCCCATGACCTCCAAAAATCGAACCTTTCCAGCCGCCAAAACTATGAAATGCCATAGGTACAGGGATAGGGATGTTAATACCAACCATTCCAATTTGAGCATTTTTCATAAAGGTTCTAGCTGCTGTTCCATTTGAAGTGTATATAGAAGTTCCATTCCCAAATTCATGTTTATTAACCAGTTCGAGTGCGTCCTCAAACTGATTAAGATTAACAACAGATAGCACAGGGCCAAAAATTTCTTCTTTATATATGGTCATATTAGTAGTCACGTCATTAAAAATAGTCGGACCGACGAAGTTCCCATTCTCAAAACCCTGAAGATTAACGTTTCTTCCATCCATTTCTAATTTAGCACCTTCGCTAATACCTTTTTCAATATAGCCCAAAACTTTTTCTTTATGTTCTTTAGTAATTAATGGACCCATCTCACTTTGAGGGTCTAAAGATGCTCCAATTTTAATTTTGGATGCTTTATCTTTAAGTAATTCCATAAAAGGTTTTTGTATATTGCCTATTGGCATTGCAACAGATGTAGCCATACATCTCTCACCAGCTGAACCAAAAGCAGCACCAATTAAACCGTTAACGGCATCCTCTAAGTTTGCATCTTCCATAATAATCATATGGTTTTTTGCTCCACCCAGTGCCTGTACTTTTTTATTATATTTTGCTGACTCGGTATAAATATATTGAGCAACAGGAGTAGAACCTACAAAACTTACTGCTGAAATATCAGGTGATTGTAAAATCATATCGACAACAGTTTTATCTCCATTGAGAACATTTAGAACGTTATCGGGAAGGCCAGCTTCAGACATTAACTCTGCTAATCGAAGAGAGCATTGAGGAACTTTCTCAGAAGGTTTTAAAAGAAAAGCATTACCGCATGCAATAGATAAAGGAAACATCCACATAGGTACCATCGCAGGAAAATTAAATGGTGTAATGCCCGCACAAATTCCTATTGGTTGACGAATATCAAATGAGTCAACATTTGTGCCTACATTAACAGAGTGACTTCCTTTTAATAAGTGAGGTATACCACAAGCAAAGTCGACAACCTCCAGCCCCCTTTGAAGAGATCCTTTAGCATCAGAAAACACTTTTCCGTGTTCTTCAGAAATAATTTTTGCAATATTGTCGAAATCTTTTTCAATCAGATTTTTATATTTAAATAGAATAGAACTTCTTTTTGTAATTGCTGTATCTGCCCAAGTAGCTTGAGCTACTTTCATAGATTGTATAGTTTTATCAAAGTCCTCTTTAGAGGTAATTTGAACTTCGGCGTATTGCTCGCCTGTAGTCGGTTTATAAAGAGGAATTGATTTATTGCCTGAAAAATCAGCTCTTTTACCGCCTATAAAATTTCCTATTTTTAGCATTGAAACGATAAAATATTGAAAAGTTTTCAAATGTAAATCCTAAATTCATTGATTTTAGTAACATTGTTGCTACAATTTTTCATAACAGGGGTGCTCGAATGAGCTGAGAAAGATAAACGTTCTTAACCCTCGAACCTGAACCGGATAATGCCGGCGTAGGAAGTTTACCTACTTCGCTATCATGGTTCCTTGTTAATGAAAGGTATTAACGATGAACTTAAAACTTATATTTTTTGCATTTTTATTTCCAATCACTTTATTTGCTAAAAATGAACTAAAGGTTTTTACTTATGGTTCCTTTAATTCAGATTGGGGTCCTGGCCCTAATATAGAGAAATCTTTTGAAGAGGTCTGCGAGTGCGACCTTATTTGGAGCACTTCTGACTCCTCTGGGGCACTGCTTTCAAAAGTTAAACTTACTAACAACAAGGAAGGGTATGATCTAATTTTAGGACTAGACGACTCTTTAATGACTGAAGCTATAGATTCACAGCTATTTCAAAAACATAATATTGATACTTCAGGTCTTACTATAAACTGGAATAACGAATATTTTACTCCTTTTGATTACGGTTTTTTTAGTTTTATTTATAATAGTAGCAAGATATCAAACCCTCCTAGATCGTTAACGGATTTGGCAAATCAAGATGATTTATCCATTATTATAATGGACCCACGATACTCTACCCCTGGATTAGGTTTAGCAAAATGGATTTATCAAGTCTTTGGAGATCAATCGACTGATTACTGGAAGAGCATCAATGATCAGATAGTGATTACCTCTAAAAGCTGGTCAGATGGGTATGGTTTATTTTTAGAGGGTGAGTCAGATCTGGTTTTAAGTTACTCCACATCTCCTGCTTATCATTCATTAATTGAAAATGATAATAATTATCGTTCATTAGATTTAAGCGATGGCCACGCATCGCAAATAGAGGTACTGGGGATATTGAACAATGCATCTAATTTAGAATTAGCTAAACAATTTGTAGCCTTCTCCTTAACAGAAAGTTTTCAACAACATATACCTCAGGGTAATTGGATGTATCCTGTCATAGATTTAGAGTCCTCTCAGTCTGATTTTTATTCAGCCGCACCTTTACCCAAATCTCTTCAACAAATCTATCCAACACAAAATGAAAAGCAAAATTGGATTGATAGTTGGAAAAAATCTATTGATCAATAAACTGAATAAACAAAAGGGAGTGTTATATTTAGCTCTCCCTTATTTACTCTATCTAGCTTTTATAGTTAGTTTAACTTACATTGTAGTAGAATATTTTGTTGAGTTTAATGGGGAAAATTTTGTTTTTGATAGCTTTTCCTCTGCATTCTTATTTACTTTTTACCAAGCATTTTTAGCTACAGTCATATCAATCCTATTTGGTTTTATATTTGCAGTTGTTTTTTACCTTTCACCAATTAGTCATAGGCTTATATCCTCTTTGTTAAATATCTGTTTTGTCATACCAGTTTTATTTATTTCCTATGGAGTAATAAATATATTTAGTTCCAATGGAGTTTTATCGGAATTGGCTTCGCTAATAGATATTAATTATAATTTTAATATCTTTTCTTTTTTTGGAATACTACTCGTTACTTCATATTTTAATATAGCTTTTAATGCTAATTTTTTTTATCGAAAGCTATTATCTATACCAGAAAATTATTTAAAATTATTTAAATCAAATAGCATAAGCTTTTTCAGAGCTATTAAATTACCTTTGAGGAACTATTTGCTCAGCGGGTATTCCAATGTAATAATTTTAACTTTCTTATTTTGTATAGGTAATTTTACTATTATTTATTTATTTGCAGGTTCACCAAGTTTAACCACTATTGAGCTAGCGATCTTTGAAAGTTTAAATTTTAAAGCTGATATATATTCAGCTCTAATTTTAGGACTCATTCAGTTATTTATTATTTTAATTCTTTCTATCCCAATATTATTCAAAAACACTAACTTTTATTTAATATCATCAACTAAACGGAGCACCTATTTTCCATTTAAAAGAAATCTTTTTATTTATCTAATGGCTGCTTTAGCATTATTATTTTTGATCAGTCCTTTTTTTATTTTAATCAATGGTTTAGCTAATTTTAATTTAGATATTTTCTCATCGTTAACATTCTATCAAAGTTTTATAAATAGTTTATCCGTTTCAATTGTTTCGGTAATCCTTGCATTGCTACTTAGCTTATCATCACTTTTCCTATTTAGGTTTATGCAAGAACGTCATTTATTTCTCAATAAATACTTATTTATTTCCATTGCCTGTATGGCATTTATACCTTCCTTGAGTCTTTCAGCTATTATTTTCTTAATAAATATAAAGTTAAATTTTATTTTATCTAATTTTATATGTGTTTCGATTATTAATAGTTTTTTTATAACACCAGTAGTTTTTATATTTTTAATGACTAAGTTTTTACAAAACTATCAAAATAATTTTAAATTATGTAGCCTTTATAAGATAAAGCCTTTAGTTAGATTTTTTAAAATTGATTTATTTTTCATTAAGGAAGAGCTCATGTTAATTTCTACAGCAGTTTTTGTTTTAAGTTTGGGTGATTTAACATCTGTTACAATATTTAACGATCAATCATTTATGACAGTCCCATATTATATATCTCAACTCTATAGTAGCTATCGATACAATGACTCTTTCTTTGTACTTTCTTTATTTGTTCTATTTATCTTTTTTATAATTTATTTGCCAACTAAACTCTCTAAATCTCATGCTAGCTATTAATCGTATAAAATATTCAGTTAAAGAATTTGTTTGCAATTATCATTGCCCTAATATTCCAGAGGGTATTGTGGGCGTTGTAGGTAGAAGTGGTTCGGGAAAATCTACTTTATTTAATTTAATAGCTGGCTATCTCTCCCCAAATAATGGTGAAATTTTTATCAATCAAAACCCTATCTCAAGCGAGGAGGTAAGTGATAGAGATATTTCAATAATATTTCAAAGTTTTAATAATTTTGACCACCTTTCTATTTTTCAAAATATTATTTTAGGGACTGATCCCAAAATGAAAAAGAATAAAGATAACATCAGAATAGTAAGTGAGGCTATGAGGCAATTGGATTTAAAAATGTCTATGGAAACTATCGTTAATACTCTGTCCGGTGGAGAACAGCAACGAGTGTCCTTAGCTAGAGCATTTATTAGAAAAAATTTAGTTTTATTACTCGACGAGCCCTTTAACTCCCTAGATCCTGGATTGCGAAAAACGTTATATAAAGATTTGATCCGCATTGCAAAATCAAACCCCCAAATGACTGTTTTGGTAAGCAGTCATTTTATTGAGGAACTTAAATCAATTACCAATCAATTTATCTTTATCGATCAAGGTAAAATCTACAAAAACACCTTATTAACTTATAGCGATTTGCAAAAAGCTAAAAATTTTAAGTTATATATGGAAGAAAAGATTTGATTTTTTCAAATGGTTTTAGATTGAATGATTTTCCAGATAATTTACTAAGTTGTAATTGATAAAAAAATTCAAGTAATTGTGCAATTGGAATATAATGTTCAATCTCTTTGACTTCTATATTAGTAGCAACGGCTAATTGTTTTATCTGTTTTTTGTTAAAATTTTCTAAATAGCATAACATCGCCAGATCATATCCAGCAGTTGCCATTGTGCAATAATCCCAATCAATAAAGATACAATTTTTTTTATTGATAAAAATATTTTCAAAATGTAGATCTCCATGGCAAAATGTATTTTGTTCATACATTTCTATATATTTTTTGACTTTATTAGGGTTTATTCTAGATTTTTTGAATATAGGTTCTTTGGATAGAAGCTTTATGTGCTGATTTACCTTATGACTTAAACTCATAATATCTTTATTTACCTTTAACTTACGTATTTTCTTAAAAGCAATTTGAAAATTTTTTAAACTTTTTAAAAAAAAATTATTGATTGTGGGTTGCTCGTACCCCTTAATTAAATCTATTTTTAATATTTGATCAGAAATGACTTGGTGTTTAACTGTCAGTTGCTCTTTAAAAAAAACATTTAAATTTTTTTGATGGGATTTTAAGGGGGTTGGGCAATTTAAATCAAAAAATTTGTTTTTTTTGTAAATTTTCAGTACCTTAGGGCCACTTTTGTCATAAACCCTATATATCTTTGAAAAGCTATTATTTTTCAACTGTTCTAGAAGCATTTTTTATGGTTGTGAGTTAAAAATCACATTGTTTTTTATAAATTATTCTATACTAATCTCTTCATAATAATTAAGGCTAATTATAATTGAATACTATTTCTTAAGTTTCCCCAAAAAACATAGTTAGAAGATTTAATATATTAGTTAACCTTATAAATACTAAGAAAGGTAATATTAATGACGATCGGAACAGTTAAATGGTTTAACCCCAAAAAAGGTTATGGGTTTATAGCTCCTGAGGGCGAAGATAAAGATATCTTTGTTCACATAACAGCTGTTCAACAAGCAGGATTAGACCGCCTTAATGAAGGGGATAAAGTCGAATTTGAAGTTGTTGAAGACAAAGGCAAAAGTAAAGCCGACAATTTAAAAAAAGTTTAATTACTTTTTCGTAAACTTTTTATTTTATCGTAGGCTTGATTTATCTCAGATAGTCTGTCTTCAGATTTAATAATTAATTCATGAGGTACACCCTGAGATCTTAATTGATCAGGGTGTAGCTCTTTATTCAGTTGTATCCATTTATTTCTAATTTCATTATCAGTAGCATCCTTAGAAACTCCTAAAATTTTGTATGGGTTAGATTGTTTGTCTAACCAAATAGATTGAATGCTTTCGTACTGTAATCTGTTTAAACCAAAATATTTTGCACAGTTTTCAATATAATTGATTTCAGGTTTGCTGATCTCGCCATCAGCCTCAGCAATAAAAAATAATAAATTAATTATTTGTTCTAAAACTTGAGGCTGGCCTCTAAACAACATACCCAGTTGTTGAGCATATTGATGATAGTCCTCAGCGCTTTTTTTAGCCTCATTAAATATTTTCCCCACATCACTTTGAAAGTCTGTAGGTATTTTAAACTTATCTCTAAAAGCTTTGACTTCGTCAGTTGTAACTTGCCCATCAGCTTTAGCAAGTTTTGCAGATAAAATGATAATTCCAACTGTGATAATTTCTTGGGGGGATTGTAAATTTTCTTGATAGGCAGATGATTGGCTTCTTATTTTATCAACGCTATGTCCTGCAATAACTCCTAGAAGAGCACCAATCGGGCCTCCCAAAGCAAATCCGAATGTACCCGCAAGTAATTTACCCCATATACTCATGCTAAAAGTTTACTAGATATCCAATTTCTAATTTCATAGCCGTAACGTTTATACTCTTTTACTGTCGTTGGATGTTCTAAGAGTAGAATTTCATATTTTTTAAACTTTTCAGATTTATTGATTTGTTTTTGAAAATGAATTTCAAATTCCTTTAGCATCGAAAAAAAAGAGGGAGCTCCACAATCAGATAAACTAAGATCATCAGAGGCTAAAAACTTATCACTTCCTTGTAATTCGAAAACTAAATCAATATTTTTTTGTATTTCTTGAAAAATATTTGCGATCATTAAACTATCTGCTGGGTGTGAAGTTGCCTTAACTAGTGAAAATAACTTACGAATGGATGAAACGAGTTTTTCTTCAACTAGTATAGACATAAACCTAATTTTGGCATTAGTTTGATTGTCCTTAGTTAATAGAGAGGGGGAAGGGAACTGCGCTTCTAGAAATTCTATAATACTGCCTGAGTCTGCAATCGGTTGATCATCAATGATTAAACAAGGTACCGTTCCAGTGGGGGAAAAAGATAAATAGTTATTAATAGCTTCAACTTTATCTACTTCTATAGATTTATAATCTAAGACTACCTCTACCTTAGAACAAGAAACACTATGCGAGTTACTGTATAATTTTAATTTCAAAGATTTTATTTAAGCCATTCGTCTGTTTTGTTGATTTGTTTTAAACTTCCTTCATTACCGTGGGAAAAATGTTTGGTCATATCAGGATAATACTTATAGGCAATTGGTTTCTTCCCCATTGCCACTGCCATTTCTCGAACATGATGAGGGTCGGCACCACAACATATTCCAATGAAATTAACATTAAGATCAATACATTGTTTTGTAAATTCTGCCATTTCAAATCTATTACAAGTAAGTCCATCAAGAGCGATATGAGAAACATTACCATCGATACATTTACATCCAGGATCTTCTATATACATAAAGGTTGGAAATTTTTCATTTGTTCTAAAGGGAACTGGCAGTGCTGCAACATGACATGAAACTTCTTTTCTGATACTTGGTAGAAGTTTCAAAGTCATCTCAGGGCCTCGATAGCAATTTAGTCCAACAACATCTGCACCATTATCTTGGAGTATCTTGCATGCTTCTGCTGCTGAATGACCTTCTCTTGTTTTATCTCCTTTTGGTATGGCTAAATTGACAACTGCAATTAGTCCGGCATCTTTGATTTCTTTAAGCGCTAATTTTGCTTCCTCTGTCCAGTTAATAGTTTCCGCAATCACAAAATCCACACCTGCCTCTTTAGCCCAACCAATTTGCTCAGCAAACATTTTCTGACAATCAATATGAGATTGCTTGTTACCTGGTTCATAAATATTAGTATTAGCTACATTCCCTGCAATCATAAGATCCAATTCTGGGAATTCTGCTGCCGTATCTTTTGCAATTTTTAGGGCGTTTCGCTGAAGTGGTTCCAAGAGTTCCTCTTTGCCAATTAATCTTAACTTTTCTCTATGCCCATAATAAGTGAAAGCTTCAACTACATCACTACCAGCTCTAATGAATTCACGGTGGAGTTGAGAAACTACGTCGGGGTTTTCAAGTACAACCTCTGGTACGTAGGCTCCTGCCTGAAGATAACCACGTCTTTCCATAGCAAATAAATAACCTTCCGCACAAAGAACAGGCCCCTTATTAAGTTTTTCAATTAAATTCATTCTCTACTCCTTAAACCTAATAGGATTTTAATAGTATTTTTAAAAAAATTTCTATTTTTAATTTCAATAAATTTTAGAAATTATGATAAAATTAGATTTTAAGTAAGGGAGGATGAATATGATTAAAAAAATTCTGTCTATATTGACAGTGTCAATTTTTTTGATTTTTTCAAAAACAGTAAGTGCGGTTGAGTCTCAGGATCCAATTAAGTTAACATTGCATGATTGGACAGGGCAATTAATAACTACAAATATCATGGCAGAGGTTTTAAAAGAAGCCGGTTATAATGTGGAATTAATACAAGCTGACTATATTGCTCAGTTTGCTGGACTGCAAACAGGAGACCTTCATGTCGCTATGGAGATGTGGGAAACTACAGGCAGAGATGCTATCGATGAATACACACCTGATGGAAGAGTAGTAAATGTTGGGTCAACTGGAATGGATGCAATCGAAGAGTGGTGGTACCCATCTTATATGAAAGAGGAGTGCCCAGGACTACCTAATTGGGAGGCACTGAATGATTGCGCAGAGGCTTTCTCTACCATGGAAACCGCTCCTAATGGAAGATACCTTGGTGGACCAGTTACCTGGGGTGGTTTTGATGATGAAAGAGTTGAAGCACTAGGTCTAGACTGGGAAGTAGTTCATGCGGGTACGGATGCAGCGTTATTTGCTGAGTTAGAATCTGCATATCAGAGAAAAGCTCCTATCATGCTTTGGATCTATGCACCTCATTGGGCTCCTTCAAAATTTGAAGGTGAATTTGTAGATTTCCCAGCTTATACAGCTGAGTGTTACAATGATCCTTCTTGGGGAATTAATCCTAACGCCGCTTATGATTGTGGAAAGCCTAGAGGCCCAATATGGAAAGTAGCTTCAAGTCAATTAAAAGAAAAATGGCCAGGTGCTTACAACGCTGTTGAAGCATTTAAAATTTCCAATGATGAAATGGGTCAAATGGTGGCTGCCGTTGATTTAGATGGTAATTCAGTAGAAGCAGTAGTTGCTGATTGGATGAGCGCAAATAAATCTAGATGGCAATCATGGATTAAATAAAATTATTATTTCCTGATGGGGGCAAATACAAGCCCCCATTTTTTTGAATAAAATATTTTGAGACAAAAAAACATAAATTTTGTTGTCATTTTTTTATTTATTCTCACTTTATTAATTTCACTTTTTTCCTCTAACGTTTTAGAGAATTATGGGTTTTCTTGGGCATTAAAATTACCCAAGTCTTTTAATATTCCCTTTAAAGTCTACATAACTTCGGCAATCAAATGGTTAATAGACAGCGCTACTTTTGGAATTTTTACATTTAATGATCTAACAAGGGCAATTTCTTGGGTAGTAGAACAACCTTATGACCTAATTCTGTCATTTGTAGCAAAAGGATTTTATGACGGGCAAGGTAGTCAAGCACAATTAATATTAAGTCCTATTAGCTGGGTAGCAATTGTTGGAGTAATGACTGTTATAGCTATAAAATTAAAAGATACATCTTTAGCTGTACTAACTTTTTTTTCATTTATTTATTTAGCGGTATTTGGTCAATGGCAAAGTTCAATGGTTACTTTGGCTTCTATATTCATTGCTGTTCCTTTTGGGGTGGTTTTAGGAATTTTATTTGGTATCGCAAGTTATAAAAGCTTAACTGCTTATAAAATTATTAATCCCATTTTAAACCTAATGCAAACAATGCCTGTTTTTGCATATTTAGTTCCCATTTTGGTTTTATTCGGATTTGGGCCTGTCTCCGCTTTAATTGCTACGATAATTTACGCACTCCCCCCGATGGTGCATACCACATATTTAGGATTAAAAGGAATTAATCCCTCTACTATTGAGGCAGGAAAAATGTGTGGCTGTAATAACCAACAGCTGTTATGGAGGGTCGAAATTCCCTCGGCCTTAAGTTCAATAAAATTAGGTATCAACCAAGTAATTATGCTTTCCTTTAATATGGTAATTATTGCATCCATGATTGGTGCGGGAGGTTTAGGTTATGATGTTCTGACTTCCTTGAGGAAATTAGATATCGGAGGAGGTGTTGAAGCGGGTCTTGCAATTGTTATTTTAGCTATAGTGTTAGATAGAATGAGTTATGCTTATATTGGTAAACAAACTGACTATAGTAAAAAAAACCTTCACTTTTTTAGAAGACATCTTCATTTATTTATTGTTTTATTTTTAATTCTATCCACTTATTTTTTTGGAGTTTTTTTAGAGTTTTTTAAATCATACCCTGAAAGTCTCACACTAAGTACATCTGCTTTTTGGGAAAAAGCAATTAAGTTTATTAATATCAACTACTACGATCAGCTAGAGATATTTAAATTTTATATTTTGAAATATTTTATGCTCCCCATCAAAAACTTTTTTATCTCAATGCCTTGGCCATGGTTTCTCTTTATTTTAACCCTTTTAGGTTGGTATTATGGTCGGTCTAAATTAGCCATTCTGAATTTAATTCTATTAGCTTTTATTATTGTCAATGGATTATGGCTTAAAGCTATGGTCACTATTTATCTATGTGGCGCGAGTGTGATTATGGCTTGTATTATTGGCATTCCCCTTGGTATTTGGGGAGGTTTGAATGACAGGGCTAATAAGATTTTATTAAGCATTACAGATACACTTCAAACACTACCTAGTTTCGTCTATTTAATTCCTGTGGTTATGCTATTTAGAGTGGGCGACTTCACTGCCATGTTAGCTGTGATACTTTACTCACTTGCTCCGGCTGTTAAATATACAATTCATGGCATTCGAAATATTAAACCCGAAGTAATTGATGCAGGTATAGCTAACGGGTGCAACCCACGCCAATTGTTATTGAATATTAGACTGCCATTGGCACTACCAGAAATTTTATTGGGCATTAATCAAACTATAATGCTTGCTTTATCAATGCTGGTGATTACTGCTTTAGTAGGTACTAGAGAATTAGGTCAAGAAGTTTACATTGCTTTAACCAAAGCAGATATCGGAAGAGGATTGGTAGCAGGACTTTGTGTTGCATTTATTGCTATCATTTCTGACAATATGATTAAATCAGCTAGTAAAAAATTAAAAGTTAAGTATGGTTTTGCATAAATGAATTCTATTGAAAAAATTAAATCATTATCAATATGGAAAAAAGATATAACCATCTCTCCTTTGGAGGGCGGCATTACAAATCTAAATTTTATTGTTAGCCATGGTAACGAAAAAGTAGTTGTGCGATTAGGGCAAGATATCCCTGAGCATTTAGTTTTTAGATCTAATGAAATTAATGTAAGTAAAGCAGCTTATGAAATAGGCGTATCACCAAAATTAATTTACAGTGAAACAGGTGTATTAGTTTTAGAGTTTATTGAGAGTAAAACGCTTGATGCTTCGGGAGTACAAAAAAACTTAAAAAAAATTATTCCTGTTGTTAAAAAAATTCATACTGAAATTCCCAATGTCTTATCTGGTTTACCTGCCATTTTTTGGGTGTTTTATGTAATTAAGTATTATGCAAACTTTTTAAAATCTAAAAAAAGCAAACATGTAGGTATCATTGACGATCTTCTTAATAAAGCTTCTAAATTAGAAAATCTTTCATCTCCTAGGCATATTGTATTTGGGCATAATGATTTTTTAGCAGCTAATTTTTTGGATGATGGTTCTAGAATTTGGGTTGTAGATTGGGAATATGGGGGCTTTAATGACCCGCTTTTTGATATAGGTGGATTAGCATCGAATAATGATTTTAATGAGGATTTAGAAAAAGAAGCTTTAGAGCTTTATTATGAAAAACCAGTAAATAAAGAGCTTTTGATGAAATATAACGCTATGAAAACAGCTAGTTTGTTAAGAGAGACAATGTGGAGTATGGTTTCTGAACTGACATCTAAGCTAGATTTTG